>NZ_CP107946.1 GCF_036057275.1 Streptomyces sp. NBC_00390
CTCGGAGCTTGCCCTTGGCTCCGCCGGCCATCCACTTGAGGTGCCCGCCCGGGATACCCCGAGTACCGGCAGCGCCTTGCCCAACTCCTCACAAAGGACCTGTAACCGGACCGGCATACTGCGGCCCGTCCTCTCCAGCAGCGCGGTGGGGGAGAGGGGCCGCCATCCCGCGAAGGCGAACCGGTCGTTCCAGGAAAAAACCATTGCCTACAAACGCTGACCGCTTGTGTAGGACACTCGAACCAGCCGACCGAGGAGAACGACAGTGACCGCCCAACCCGAACACCCCGCGGGCAGCCGGGTCACCACGATCCCGCACACCATCAACGCCATCGGAGACGCGCTGTCCGCCGAGAAGAGGCTTGCCTTCTACGCCGAAGTCCTGGCAGCTGACGCGGCGGACGTCGCCGCCGTCATGGGCCGCTGGTGGAAGACCGCGATGCTGGACCGGGCGCCGGGCGCCGAGAGCAGCCGCGCCAACGCCGCCGCCGGCCGCCGCCTGGTCGCCATCGACGACCTCGCCGCCCGGCTCGAAGTCCGCGCTTCATGAGCGACCGGCCTCGTGGCTGGACCGTCTGGACCGAGGAGATCCCGGCGAGCGTCATGCTCGACATGCCGCCGGACCTGGCCAAGAAGGTGGTCAACTTCCTGAACGCGCTGGCGCTCGAAGTCGGCGGCGCGATCGATCTGGACCGGCAGCCGCCCGGCGACCCTATGGACGACCTCGCAGCGCGCTACTCCCTTCAGATCAACGGCGAGCCCGTCGTCTTCGAGTACGTCGTCCTCCGCGAGATCAGAGAGATCCGGATACCCGTCTTGGTCTGGTTCCACTGACCGATCCCGCACCGAAAGAGACCCTCCTCGCCGGTGCTGTCGCCCGGATCGAGGAGCCGTTCCCGATCGCGTTCGATCCGGTCAGTCTGGTCCGCAGGTAGCCGAACAGAGCCTTCGCCCCCGTCGTCCGTCCTGGACGACGGGGGCCTTTTCGTGCCCTGACTGCCGACTGAGTCATGGTCGGGGCAGAATTCGTGGGCGGTTTACGTGGCAGGCCGTCCGCCGTCCGCCCCGTGTGCCCAATTCTGTGAATATGGCTGGCTGCGGGGGAGGGGGTGCCGTGGCTGGGGCTGCCGACCGAGGATGCCGGGTATCGCGGGGCCGGGCACCGTACCCCCGCCGTCACGGATGCGGCCGCATAAGGCGACCTTCCGTCCGGACATGGCTGAAGGGAAGCAGCTGCTGCCGCGATGTGGCACAGACCGTGGGGGCGCTCCGCTCACAGCGGCACGCTGGCGTCCCGGCGGTCGCCGACTGGCTGGAGGAGTACCGCACCACTGCTGGCGCCAGCTGAGGAGGAGACGGTGACCATCCCCCGCACCGACGTGGTGATCCGCATATACGGGCCGGGCCAGGTCCCGCCGCTGCTGGACGTCGTCGCCGACATCTGGGCCGACGCCCACCCCGAGCTCGTCGACAACCCGGGCGCGGCCACCGCCGGCCTTTCCGTGCCCGCGCTCCACCGCCAGATCACCGGCCACCTCAAGTGGACCGGGTTCACCATGGTGGTCGCGTACGCAGGCGGCACCGACTGCGGCTTCGGCTACGCCTTCCCCTGCAGCGCGACGTACTGGTTCGGCCCCGACTTGCTCGACAGAGTCCCCCAGGGTGCCCGCACCGAGCGACTGATGGGACTGTGCGAACTGGCCGTCCGGCCGCCGTGGCAGTCCCAAGGCATCGGCTCCCAGCTGCACGCCCGCCTGCTCAAAGCCATCGCCCCGAAGTGGTCCTCACTTCTCGCGCTCCCCTCGAACGAGCGGGGCCGGTACGCACGGCTCGGCTACGAGTACGCGGGCCCGTACCGCAACCAACCTGGAGGGCCCGAATTCGACCTCCTGCTGATGCGGACCGACAGCTGGACCGCATCGCCTCAGTGACCCGAGACGCATCCGCGACAGGCGGAGCGTGACGTTCCAATCACCTGAGCAGGCACTGCTGCAGACCCGGAAACCCCGTATCGGACCGTCCGGTCCTGTCGGGCGACAGGAGAATGTCAGTGGTCGGCGACACGGGCGTGGCAGTGGTAAGCGGGGCCTTGTCGTACTCGGCCACGTCCGGTACAGACTGAAGGTGGCCGCCCATCAGTCCTGGTGTCGTCTGATGTACGAAACTGCGGCTTGGAGCCGGTTGATGTCATCCCCGAAGTGCCCCAGGCCTAGGTTGCAGGCCCGGCATAGGAGGCCCCTCACCTTGCGGCTGTTGTGACAGTGGTCGACATGAGGGCTCATGGTGCTGCTTCGTATTTCGAAGGGCCTTCGGCAGATCCAGCAGCTGTAGCCCTGCGCGTCCAGCATGGCCAGGTACTCGTCGTACGGGAGACCGTAGAGCCGGAGCATGGCCGACTTCTGATCCTTGAGCCAGTGGCAGGCCTTGCATACCCGCGTGCCGTTCTCGACGGAGAACCCCACTTCGGCGTAGAAATGACCGTTGTGGCAGTGCGTGTCGGTGGCGCGGTAGGGCTCCCTTGCATCGCGGAGAGGATGCTCTGGAGAGTTGCGCTTCTTCGACTCCCAGCCACACTGCCTGCACTCCCAAGCATTGCGGTTCGGATGCTGGTAGAGATTCTCGTCGTTGAGCTCGTGGCCGTTCGCGCAATGGGTGGGTATCGCGGCCTCGCCAGGCTTCTGGTACCGGCGAACCTTGCCCGGCGAAGCATGACCCGTAGCGATGCAACGCTTGTTCCCGCAGGTTCGCTTGAGCACCTGGCCCTTTGCCAGTGCCTCGTTCTCGCTCTCGTACAGCCATCGAGCGACCACGGTTCGCCTCGACCCCTTGCCCTTCTCGGTGTCCGGCTCGAACCAGATCGGGTGCCCGTCCTTGTTCAAGGACCCTTGCCAGATGAGACACCCACCATCGCGCTCTCGCCCGTTGCCCACGATTACCGAAAGGCTCAGCGGAGCGTTCTGGTAGCCGGCGTTGGCGGGGACGGGGAGGGGAATCCCCTCTCGGTTGTACCTCTGGTAGCAGCGACCACACAGTCCTCGGCGTAGCTTTTCTGACATTTCCTCACAGGAGAGACAGGGTTGGCGCTTTTTGGCTGGTGTGCTCATCGACGGAAAGTACACCGGCCCCGGTCAGCGGCATGGCTCCGGAGGCTCGTAGTACGCGGCGCCGGGCTGGACGCCGCGCACCCACTGGGTGAAGTGCTGGTCCTCCCCGGCTTTGCGGTCCAGTGCACGGCCGCTGACGTAGAGAGTGGTGATCTGCTCTTCCGTCTCAAAGTCGAAGCGGGTCTCGTGAGCTGCCTGGTGACGCCGTCACCGGCCGGAAGAAGCCGCACGCCTCCGTACGCGGCCCGATCCAACCCGTCGAAGCCGAGGTACTCCTCCGCGTCTGCGTGGACGGCGGCATCGGCCCCGGCGGCGCCGCCCAGCGCAAAGCCCCCGAAGACCTTGCCGCTGCCGCCATGGTCACCCGCGGCGACATCATCGACGTCCTGCCTGACCACGTCGCGTACAGCCTCCGGATGCTCGCCGAGCCGTCACCGCCTACTGACACACCTCATGTCGCCGACCACTGACATCTCGTGTCGTCTCCCACTGACGTCCTGACGTCGTCCGACAGGTCCGATACGGGATTTCCTATCTTTTTTGCCGCTCGGAACTTGAGCGGTACCGTCAGGTGTCAGGCAAGATCAAAATGGGGATGGACAAAGGTAGGTCCCCTCCGGGGATCTACGCGGCGAAGCCGCTGAAAAGACGGGGAAGGAGGGGCGACGTCGATGGCCTGGGTCAGCCGGATCGTGGACATGGACCAGGTCGAGTACCGCCTCTCCGAGAACGCCGGGTGCTACGTGCACCTTGACGGAGGGTCGGCCGGAGAAGACGCGGAGCCGCCGGATGACGCTCAGGTCGATTACCGGATGGCGACCGCCGAGGACAGCGGACTGGTCTGGATCGGCGAGGGCCTGGCCGACGTCGGGCTGGTTGCCGGTGCGGCGCTGGATGCGGCCGGCAAAGAAGCGGCCCGAGCGCTCGTCAACGGCGTTCACCCCCAGACCGGCGAGCGGCTCGTGCCCGCCGTCGTCCGCGCACACCCGAAAGCGCAGCTCGTCGGCGCTCGGCTCGTCGAGGCGATCGAGCAGGCCGCGGCCGCCGCCGGATGCGAGCCGGAGGAGCTGTTCGCCCGGACCCCGAAGCAGCAGCGGAAGTACACACAGCTGGCGCGCATGGTGAACGCTCAGGGTGAACGGCACCGGCTCCAGGTCGACTCCCTGCACCGGATCGCCCGGGCCGCCGGCATCGACCTGGCGGACGTCTACGGCGCGGACGAACTCGCCGAGGCCCGCGCCCACGAGAAGGACCGCGTCAACGTCCGGGTCCGCGCCTACGACGTCGTCGCCGACCTGACCAAGAGCGCCTCCACCCTGTGGGCCCTGCTCGGACCGGACCGGGAGGCCGACTTCCGCGCCCTGGTCCACGAGGCCAAGCGCGAGGCCTTCGCCGAGCTGGAGCAGTGGATCGGCTACGGCATGGCGAGCGAGGACGGCCGGCTGCACCGGATCGCCACCGGCGGTCTGCTCGGCTGGAGCGTGGAGCACCAGCCCGCCCGCCCGGTCGACGACACCCCCGGCGACCCCCATCTGCACGTTCACCTGGTGATCGCGAACATGGCCCGCTGCGAGGACGGCAAGTGGCGCGCCATCGCCAACGGCGGCATGGACCTCCACCGGCACGCCCGGGCCTTCGACGCCCTCTTCAAGGCCCGCGTGCGCGCCCTGGCGAACGAGCGGTTCGGTGTGCGCTACGAGCGCGACCGCCGCACCGGAGCGTGGGAGATCGTCGGCATCCCGGCCGAGCTGCGTGCGCACTACTCCCGCCGAGCGGCCCAGGTTGACGCGCTTGCCGGGGCGGATGCCAGCCGCGACGAGAAGCTGCGCGTCTCGGCCGAGACCCGGCACGCCAAGCACGACGAGGGCGACATCGACCTGCGCGCCCACTGGCGCCAGCGCGCCGAAGCCCTCGGCATCGACGTCGACGCCATGGTCGCGGCCGCCGCCCCCGGACCCGGGCCGGACGGAGGCCTCGCCGCCGGCGGATTCACCGGACCGCAGATCCCGCCGCCGGACGCGATCGCCCGGGAGGTCTTCGACCCTGAGCACGGACTGACGAGCAGCAAGAAGGAGTTCCACCGCGCCCAGCTGCTGGCCGCCGTCGCCAACGCCTGCTTGTACGGCCTGAACACGGATGCGCTCGACCGGCTCGCCGACCAGGTCCTCGCCGTACGCGGCTACGCGCGGGCGCTTCCCCACCGCGGCTCGGTCGCCATGAGCAACACCGACCGCTACACCACCCAGGACATTCTGGATGCCGAGCAGGTCATCGTCGACCAGGCCCGCTCCCGCTACGCGGACGGATCCGCGCAGCTGACCGCAGATCAGGCCGCGGCCGCGCTGGGGGTCTTCGAGGTCGCCTCCGGTTTCGCACTCGGCGACGAGCAGCGCCTCACCGTGCAGCGGCTGCTGACCGCCGGTCACGGCGTGGACGCCGTCATCGGCGTCGCCGGATCGGGCAAGACCTCCCTCATGGAGGCCTGCCGCACCGGCTGGGACGCCGTCGGCATGACCTACGCCGGCGCCTCCCTGTCCGCCGTGGCTGCGCAGAACCTGTTCGAGGGATCCGGTATCCCCGTCCGCACGGTGGCGTCCTGGCTGCAGCGCATCGAGAAGGGCCCGGGGCTGCGCGGCATCGACGTCCTGGTCCTCGACGAAGCGGTCATGACCGACGACCGTTCCCTGGCACGACTGCTGACCGCCGCGGCCGCCACGGGCACGAAGGTGATCGGTGTCGGCGACCCCCAGCAGCTGCAGGCGATCGGCCCCGGCCGCGGATTCGAGGAGATTCACCGGCTGGTCCGCGGCACCGTCCTGCACACCAACCGCCGCCAGAAGGACGCCGCCGAGCGCCTTGCCCTGGAAGTCTGGCGCGACGGCGGCCGCGAGCAGGCCCTGCGGATGCTCGCCGACGGCGGCCGCGTCCACGCCACCGACACCGCCGAGCAGGCGCATGCGGAGATCCTGACCGCGTGGAACGAGGCACGCAGCCGCTGGCCCGGCGCGCACGACACGGTCGCGAACCTCGTGGTCCTGGCCGCCCGCAACACAGACGTCGATGTGCTCAACGCCGGAGCCCAGGTCATCCGACGTGCCGCCGGCGAACTCGGCACCGCCCACACCTATGCCCGCCCCCGGGGCGAGAAGCTCACCCTGGCGGTCGGCGACATCGTGCGCGTGCGGCAGAACGACTACCGAAGCCGGCGCGGCGCCGGACCCGACGTCCTCAACGGCTACCGCGCCGTCGTCACCGCGATGGACGACGACCGCAGCGTGCAGATCACGTGGCGGCGGGAGAGCGGCGCCTACGGGCAGGCATGGCTGACCCCCGGTCAGATCGCCCACGGTGCCCTCTCCCTGGGCTATGCGATGACCATCGCCGCCTCCCAGGGACTCACGACGGACACCGCCCTTCTGTACGGGCTCGGAGCGAACGCGTTCGCCCTCTACCCCGGCATCACCCGGGCCCGCACCGAAAACCACCTGTGGCTGCCCACCGCCGTTCTCGAGGACGAAGAGACCCGCGCCCACCTCGGAGAGCCGGGAAGTGACGCCGAGCGCCTGGACCGGGCTCTGCACGCCTACGCGAAGCTGCTCAAGCAGGATCAGCCGGACGGCATGGTCAGCGACCAGCTGCGCGCTGCTCCCGACCCCGTCGCTCCTGCCCCGAGCGGCGAGCCGGCGTTTCCGTCGTGGAACGACACGGGGGCCCGCCCGTGCGGCGGCTGGTCCTCTTCACAGCTGACGGCGAAGCTCACCGAGCTAACCCGTCGTGCCGCCCATGCCGAGCGGGCGGCGAGTGAACGGGCACGCGAAGTCACCGCCGGAGCGGTCGAGCTCGCACGCCAGCCCTTTCCCGGCCGTCGTATCGCTGCCGAGACCTCGGCCCTGATCGACAGGGCGGAGCAGCTGAGCAAGCTCGCCCAGCAGCACACCGACACTGCGGCCCGCGCAGGCGTCGAAGCCTCTCGAGCCCGCGGAATTCTCGATACGGTCCAGCGCGCGTCAGACCGCAATCGGATCGCGCTGCGCCTGGCCGGCACCTCGCGTGCAGAACAGGAGCAGTTGATCGCTCAGTACGCGGCCCAGACCGACGCCGCCGATGAAGCACACCACCAGGCCGTACAGGCGGCTCAGGCGGCGCAGCGCGAGGCATGGGAGACGATCAGCGCCTCGCCGCTCGCCAGTGCCATCCGTGGCCACGACGCCGACGGCCAGGTGCCGACCGCAGCCGTGCAACTCGAACTGCTGGCCAGGATGCGCACACAACTGCCCGCCCTCGAGGAGCGCATCAACGCCGACCGTGCCGAGGCGGTTCGAAGTGCTCGTTCCCAAGTGGTCGAACTCAGGGCAAGCGTGGAGACGTTCCGTGCTGACGCGGCCAGGATCAAGGCGGAGCAGGAGCTTCGCCGCCGCATTGCCGAGCAGGCTCCCGGTCAGCATCAGCGGGAAGCCGCTGCCCGCGACGAGGCCCTCCAGCATCAGGCCCGGCGAATGACTGCACAGCGACGGTCGGACGAGCAGTTCCAGCGGCAGCCTGCGCCGAGAGCTCGATCTGGTCCCCAGATTCGCCCTTGAGGCTCAGGGGCCTGCGGTGCTGTGGCTTCAGTGGTGTGGTGATCCCGGGGGATAGCGCCGGACTCACTGGAAGGCTGGTCTCCGGTCCGGGTGCAGAGATTTGAACGCCGACCGATCACTTGACTGTTCTGGTATCCACACCATGCAGGTCGATCTGGGCAGACTGCCCGCGGCAACCGGGCATTGGGCTGGCGCGTCCCAGGGGACATGACGACCACCGGCTCCCCGGCTCTCTCGTCCATTCCCCCGTCCTGGCAGCACTGCGGACACGGCGCGGACGCAGCCAGCGATCCGGTGGGTTGCCGCGGCCGGCAGGTGGAGCCGCACGGCGCGTGCCTGGCTCACCTCACCGATACCGACCGGTCCACCTACCTCACCGGGCTGGCACCCGGCAGCGACCTCGACCACCGGGGCACCCACTTAACTGGAGATCTGCTGGAGCAGGTCCTGCACAGGCTCCACGACCCCACCACCGGACGCCCCTGCCTCGGCACTGCCCGGTTCGACGAGGCGACGTTCTCCGCGGACGCCTGGTTCGAAAAGGTGACGTTCTCCGCCAGCGCCTCGTTCCGCGGGGCGACGTTCGAGGCGGACGCCTGGTTCGAAAGGGCGATGTTCGAGGCGGACGCCTGGTTCGAAAGGGCGACGTTCTCTGCCGACGCTGTGTTCAGCGAGGCGACCTTCTCCGAGGGCGCATGGTTCCGCGGGGCGACGTTCGAGGCGGACGCCTATTTCGGCGAGGCGATGTTCTCCGCCAGCGCATGGTTCCGCGGGGCGACGTTCGAGGCGGACGCCTGGTTCGAAAGGGCGACGTTCTCCGAGGGCGCCTTTTTCCGCGGGGCGACGTTCGGCACCGACGCCGTGTTCAGCAAGGCGACGTTCTCCGAGGGCGCCTGGTTTGGCGGGACGAGGTTCTCCGAGGGCGCCTGGTTCGAAAGGGCGACGTTCGAGGCGGACGCCTGGTTTGGCGGGACGAGGTTCTCCGCCAAAGCCTCGTTCGCAGAGGCGACGTTCGAGGCGGCTTCGCACCTGGGCCCGGTGGTGTGTAACGGCACTCTGTCTCTTTCCGGGGCACGATTCGCGAGTCCGGTGACCATTGAGGCGGCGGCGGCCCGTCTGATATGCCGAGGGACCCGATGGGATTCCAGGGCCGCTTTGAGGCTGCGCTACGCCGCGGTTGACCTGAGTGATGCTGTGTACGAATACCCGCTGAGCATCACCACGCAGACCACACCCTTCCGGAATGAGGATGGAGATGTCTTGGCGGAGGGCGCGCTGAGCAACGCCACCGCGGGGGTGAGCATGACCTCGCTGCGCGGAGCGGACGCGTCGCACCTGACGCTCCACAACGTGGACCTCGCTTCCTGCATCATGTCGGGCACCCTCCACCTGGACCAGCTCCGCTTGGAAGGCGAGTGCCCACTTGCGCCTGCCCCTTCCGGCCTGCGCCGGCGGGGGCTGATTCCGGTGCGGTGGACTGCCCGGCGGACGTTGGCCGAGGAGCAGTACTGGCGCGCCGCGCAAGGGCGATCTGGGTGGCGGGAGGCTCCAGAAGGGGTGGAGGTGGTCGGACCTGCGGTGCTGGCGCCGGTGTACCGGCGGCTGCGCAAGTTGTTCGAGGACGGTAAGAACGAGCCGGACGCCGCGGACTTCTACTACGGCGAGATGGACATGCGCCGCCACGATCCGAAGCGGCCGCGTGCCGAGCGTGCGCTGCTCGCTCTGTACTGGGCAGTGTCCGGGTACGGACTGCGGTCCTCCCGCGCACTGGGCTGGCTGCTGGGAGCCATGTCTGCCACCGTGCTGGTGATGATGCTGTGGGGCATACCCACCGACGACCCGAAGCCCGCCACCACCGGACGGCTGACCGGACAGAAGATCTCCCTGACCACCGACAAGCCCGACCCGCTCGACCCCACCGGCCCACTGAGCTCCCGGCTCACCTCCGAGCGGTGGGAGAAGTCCCTCCGAGTCGTGGTGAACTCGGTCGTCTTCCGCTCCTCCGGCCAAGACCTCACCATCGCCGGCACCTACACCGAGATGGCCTCCCGCCTGACCGAACCCGTGCTGCTCGGCCTCGCCGCTCTCGCCATCCGCGGCCGCGTCAAACGGTAGACGCACCCACCACCTCACAGCATTCCGTCACCCGGCAGCTCCTTATTTCGTCGGTGAGCCTCAGGTGGAAGCGGGTGCCGTGAGCGAGGCGATCCTGCGGTGCGTGCGGATGACTGCAGGCGAGTCCGGCCCGTGGATCTCCGTGAACGCGGCGAGGATCTCAGGGCCGAGCCGCTGGGCGTCTGCCGGTGGCAGCGTCTGCCAGAGGCTGTAGACAAGCTTGGTGGCATGGGCGGTATCGGGGTGGCGGCCGCCTTGCACGGTGGCGCGGAGCCGCGCTGTGTGGAGGTACCAGCCGACCGCGCCGACGTGGTCGCCGGCCAGGTGCGCCAGGTGTGCGCGGACCTCGCGGATCTGGATGGTGTGGAGATGGGCCTCGCCGTGCTGCGCGGTGATCTGGGCGTCGAGACGGTGTGCGCTCGCTGAAGCCTCCGCAAGTTGTCCGGCCGCCCCGGCGGCCGCGATGGTGGCGAGCTCCTGGCCGGCTTCCGGTACTGGAGGCGGCTTTGCAGCCGGGAGGGAAGGTCTGGGTGAGTCGCCCGTTTCCCAGAAGGTCGGAGTGACGGTGCCCCACGGGAGGTAGAGGTCTTGCTCGAGCACTGCTGATCTCCCTTGGATGCGAGGTCTGTGCGATGCGCTGTTCATGGCGGTGGTCAGATGTTCAGGCCATGCTGCCGCAGGTAGGGGATCGGGCTGATGTCCGAGCCGTAGGCGGGGCCGGTGCGCACTTCGAAGTGCAGGTGTGGTCCGGAGACGTTGCCGGTGGCGCCGGACAGGCCGATGCGGGTGCCTCCCTCCACCTTCTGCCCCGCCCTGACCTCGAGTCGGGAGAGGTGGGCGTACTGGCTGTACATGCCGTCAGGATGGCGGATGACGACCTGGTTGCCGTAAGGGCCGCCCGGGCCGGCCGTGACGACGGTGCCGGGGCCGATGGACCTGAGGGGAGACCCGACCGGCACGACGAAGTCGATGCCGGTGTGGTAGCCGCTGGACCACATGGAGCCGCGCTGGTGGTAGGGGGTGCCGGCGGGGCCGTCGGTCGGCAGGGTCCAGCCAGCAGAGGCGTCGGAACCGCTCGCCGCCATGTCGGCTGACATCGCCATGATGTTCTTGACGTAGTTGTACGTCTCGCCGTTGGCGAAGGTGACGGGCGGTACGCCGCGGTACTGATCGACACGGCCCCAGCCGGCGTTGTAGCCGGCCAGTGCCTGCTCTATCGGGCTTCCCCGGTACTCGGGATGCTTCTTGCCCTTCTTCAGCAGTGAGCACATGAAGTTGGCCTGGGCCGGGATGGCGTCCTCCGGGTCCCAGACGCTTGCCTTGCCGTCGCCGTTGCCATCCACCTTCCAGCTCTCCCACGTACCGGGCATGAATTGCGCGATGCCCTGCGCGCCTGCGGGAGATCCAGCATCGGCCCTGAAACCCGACTCCTGCTTCAGCTGCGCCGCCAGGATCGCGGGTGGCAGGCCCTGATCGCACGAGGCGGAGGCGTCAAGAACCAATTGCGCGTACTGCGGCGGCACCCCGTTCTTGCCGATCCGGAGCCCGCTGCCGGCCGGCTGCTGAATGCTGCCGCCGCCACCGTCTTCGTCATCGAACGCAGCGATCAGCATGACCACTCCGACCCCGAACGCGACGGGGGTCATGACCGCTCCGGCCCCCACGAGCGCGATCACGCGCTTAAACCCCACCAGTCCCCCTCTGGCTTGTTTCGTTTGCTCACTGAAAGGCGCTCTCCCCAGCGCCAGCCCCTATGGCCTACGCGGCCATGATGCGTGAGTTCGCGTGACACTATGCCATCTGGGCACTCCAGTGGGACTGGTGATAATCCGTCTGCTGGAGTCAGAGGCAGGGTTTTTGATGCGCTCTGCATGCGCTCGCGAAAGTACGACGAGTTAACGCGTGCGAATATTTGCAGCATTATTTCGGGGGAATGGTGGCGAAACGGGGTAATTCGGCGACGCCGAAACTGCCGGAAGCTGCTCGCCTGATGGTGCCGGTCATAGCGGCCACCGGCGGCAGCGGGCGATCGACGGTGGCTAATCTGCTGGCCTGCGGACTGGCACTGTCCGGCCGGACAGCGGTCCTGGACACCGGACCTCGACTGTCTTCGCCGTGGCCGGCCTGGACCAACGGTCAGGCGGTGCAGGGCTTGTCGTCGTTGCCTTCCGACCGTCCGCTGTCCCGGGCAATGGTGCACCAGGCTGCCGCGCAGAAGCCGGGCTTGGCAGCGGAGACGACGTGGCAGGTCATCACCGACGGTCGCGAGTGGCACAGCGCCCCCCTTGCGCTTCCGCACGACCCGGCTGCCTGGCACCAGTTGGCCGCTATCGGGGACTGGCAGGCCGTCATCGCCGACACTTCCCACCCGGTCGCCCATGACGTCCTCGCTGCCCGCTGTGAGGACCGTACGGGCCTCACCCGCGGCTGGTGCGACCTGCCCTTCGCCATTCCGGTTCTCTGCGCGGCCGCCACCGCCAGCGGAGTCCAGGCGTTGCAACAGGCCGTGATGGCCATGCATGCCGAGGGCCTGCCGCTGCAGCGGACGGTCGCGGTCATGGTGAGCACCTCGGACGGCCGCCCGCCGGCCGTCGTGCGGGCCGGAGCCACCATGCTCGCCCCCCGCACCTTCGCTGTCATTCCGCTCCCGTTCGATCCGAGCATCCGCGCCCACGGGCTGCGCGAACCTGCTCGGCTGCGCTCCCGCACCCGCCAAGCGGCCGCCGCGCTCGCTGCCGCCGTCCTGGCTGCGTCCCACGCAACCTGGGGCGAGCCACTGCCGCAGGCGCTCCGTCCCCGTCCGCTTTCTTCTTCGGTCCCCGCACTTTGACGAGGTGTTCGCTATGAGCCAGATCATGGAAACCCTGAACAACATCGCCGCCGACCCCCACTGGCAGCTCCTCGCAGCCGATGATCCGAAGAAGCCCGAAGGCGAGGGCGGTGGTGGCGGCCCTGTTCCCGGTTTTGACCCCGCGCTGCCGGCTGAGGTCAACAATCCCGTGAAGAAGATTCTTGGCTGGACGGCCGGCCTCGGGCTGGCTGGCGCGGTCCTCGGCGGCCTGCTCGGCTGGGCGTTTGTGGCCGTCGGCCACAACACCGAGCGCGCGCAGCTCGCGGCCCGCGGCAAGCAGGGAATCCTGTGGAGTCTGATCGGAGCAGGCGGCATCGGCGTGACGAGCGCCCTCGTCCTGTCCTTCTACAACATTTCGAAGGGCGGGAACTGAGTGTGGACGCGCACGACCGCAAGGCCCGCCGGGCCAAGCTCACGCTGATCGGGCTCGGCGCCCTGTTGGGTACAGCGCTCGTCGGCGGCAGCGTTACCGCGTTCCTCGTCATCAGCGGCGACGAGAAGTCCGGTTCCATCTCGGGGAAGCCGTCAGCGACGGCGAAGCCCTCTCCTTCCAGCTCTTCCGGCAAGGGGGCGGGGGCGGCTATGACCCCGGAGAAGGCAAAGAAGGCCAAGCTGGTCGCTCCGACCGGCCAGAAGAACGGTGCATCGACCGGCTTTCCGCACACGGCGATGGGCGCGATGTCGGCGGCCGTGTACTTCCACGAGGAGTACGCCTGGCTGGATGACCAGAAAGCCGGGCAGCAGCTGGAGGTCGTGACTTCACCGGACGCAGTCGGTTTCATCGACGATCAGGTCTCCGAGGTGCGCAAGCTGCGTGAGGGCGTCGGGCTGCCGCCGTCCGGGCCAGCGCCAGCCAGCCTGACCATCACCACCACCGTCGAAGCTGTCCGGGGTAAGACTATTGAGGCTTCCGGTGTGCCGTTCGGCGACGTGGTCCACGTGTGGTTGAGCTTCGACCGCTACGCCACTGGCCCGGACGGCGGCCCGGACAAGGACCCGCTCAAGGGGGAAACCACCGACTACGTCCTGAAGTGGCAGGACGGGGCGTGGAAGCTCACTAACGAGCCCAAGTACTGGAACGAGCGCACGTTCCCCGTCGCCTACGACAAGGACAGCCCGTACGCGTGGCGGGACGGCTGGTGGCAGGTGCGGCGTGCGGACTGACCGTGCCGTCCGGCCCGTAGCGCGGGCTGTGTCCCTGTTGCTGGTGCTGATCTTCTCGTTCGGCCTGAGCAGTGCTGGCGCTTCCGCGGCAGTCGTGGCCGATCCTGATCCTCGCCGGAATGCCGACTATGGCCCGCCCAAGCCGCCCCCGAAGGAATGGGAGGAAGGTGGGCAAAGCGCTGGCATCAATGAGCAGGGCAACTGGTGCATCCTCGGGGAAGCCGACAACTGCAACCTCACCGTCGACGAGCTGCTCACAACGTCCTTCGCCTCCCTGCGTGACGCCAGCGAACTCACCGCGTACGCCGAGTACGTCCCCGGCGAGAGATCCCGCTGACGTCCAGGGCCTGCAGGGGCGAGGCCATCGGGTCCCGCCCCTGCACATCGGCTGGCCGAGCGTCGCCCCGAGCACCAACGGCCAGTCCACAGCAGTGAGCCGCGGCCGAGCTCCAGGCCGCGCCTCCCACGTGATCAAGGCCCTCGGAACCACGACACTTCCCGAAGCCTTGCTCTGCGCGTGCACTGCCACATTCAACGAGCAGGACAGCGCAGGGTCACCAGACCCAGGCTGGACTGACACGGGGCCACAAAATCACCGTGCGGGCAAGCCGCCGCGGTTCCGCGAAGACGTGTCGTGGACGGCGCCGCAGTTGCGCTCCTCCAGAGCCCGGTGCGCCCGTGCTGCCGCCTGCTTGTCGGCCCGAGCCTTGCGGATGGCGGCGCTGCGCTGATGGATCTCCTCGGCGCGCTGCTCGGGGGGTGAGCCGGGAGCGGAGAGCCGCCTCGTCCCGCAGTCCGCCAGCGCGCTTCGTCTCGCGGGGGCGAGGTTGTCGGGGTCCTTGGCCTCGCCCCCCTTGCTCACGGGTGGCTGTGATCGACAGCGTCGGACGCCCCATGACCGCAGACGATGCACACGTCACACTCGGCGAGGACGCGGACGCGAACCTTGCGGAAGTCGTAGGCGGTGAGGTCGCGGCGGCCAGCCACGTGCACGTCCGGACATGCGTGAGCCCTGTGCGGTGGGCACTGGCCGGGCTGATGGACGGGCGGGTGGGCTACTTGGCGGGGCAGCTTCGGCCTTCGACGGGCTCGAACTCCTTGTCGCCGTCGTTCAGTCCGGTGGTGGCCGCGCCCACGCTGCCCTTGGCGTACTTGCCGTTGGCAAGGCGGTTGTCGGCGCCAGCGGTGCCACCGGTTGAGCAGTTGATGTAGACGAAGTAGCCAGCCTCATCATTGAGGCTGCTGACGATGCGGTCGAACACGGCGCGGAGATCGGTTGTGCTGTCGACCTGGACTTCGATGTTCCGGGTATTGCCGCTGGTGTCCTGCTCGGTGATCTTGTGTGCGGGCACTTCAGCCTTGGGCTTGGCCTCGTCGCTCGACGAACAGGCCGTGAGGGCAAGGAGAGCGGAGGCGGCGAGAGTGGCCGCAGCGGTTCGGGTGTGCATTGTCCCCCCAAGGACGTTGCGTGACGCGAGGGGACAGCATGGCCGACGCGGGAGCATCTACGGGCGGGTACGGCGAAGGAGCCCTTCTGTAAGGCTGCCGCACGGAATTGACGTCAGCACTCCATCGTGTGTTTGCCCTCGAAGGGCTGGGCTTGAGCAGTTCCACGTCGCTACCGTGTCGGTCCTCGGAAAGGGGCGGGGTGAGTGGCGCGTAGACGTCTGTCGTGGCGGGTGGTCGCCATCCTGGGATTGGCCGTGGCATCGGTTGCGGTGTGGGTCAACTGACCAGGACGAGGAGCGGTTTGTGGAGTACCGCCTCTCGAACACAGGCGAAGGCACGAAATGCCGCTTCCTACGGCGTGATGTCGGCGCAGACCGCGTAGGGGGTGAAGGTGATGTCCTCGCTGGTCTGGTTGGTCAGGGACACTTCCCACGAGTCGTCTACCGGCCGGCTGGTGAGGTCGTTCGGCGGCGGGCCGGTGAGCTGGAATCCGCCGCCGGTGAGGGGGCTGCCCGGAGGGCACGTGGCCACGGATGTCGCAGGCACTCTCCCGATCGACACACCGAAGGGTTCGGTGCCGACGGGGATCGTGTCGACGACGGTGTTGCTTGCGGTGTCGATCACCGACACGTTGTTCGAGGTGGTGTTGGCCACGTAGACGCGGGTGCCGTCGGGGGTGACCGCTGCACCCTGGGGGAATGTGCCGACGGGGATGGTGGCGGTGACGGTGTTGGTTGCGGTGTCGATCACCGACACCGTGCCGTCCAACACGTTGGTGACGTAGACGAAGGCGCTGTCGGGTGTGATCGCCAGAGCGAGGGGCGAAGTGCCGACGGGGATGGTGGTGGTGACGGTGTCGGTGACGGTGTCGATCACCGACACGTTGTCTGAGCCGCCGTTGACCACGTAGACGCGTGTGCCGTCCGGGGTGACCGCGAGATCTTGAGGGAAGCTGCCGACGGGGATGGTGGTGGTGACGGTGTTGGTTGCCGTGTCGATCACCGACACATTGCTGTCAAAGAGGTTGGTGACGTACGCCCGGGTGCCGTCCGGGGTGATTGCCACATCCACTGCGCCGTCGCCGACGGGGATGGTGGTGGTGACGGTGTTGGTTGCCGTGTCGATCACCGAGACGTTGTCCGAGGTGACGTTGGTGACGTAGACGCGGGTGCCGTCGGGGGTGGCCGCCACCCCGCGGGGTCCGCTGCCGACGGCGATGGTGTCGGTGACCGTGTTGCTGGTGGTGTCGATCACCGAGACGTTGTCCGTGCCGAAGTTCGTGACGTAGACGCGCTTGCCGTCGGGTGTGAGCGCCGCCTGGAGGGGGTTGTCGCCGACGGGGATGGTGGTGGTGACGGTGTTGGTTGCGGTGTCGATCACCGACACCGTGTCATCGAGGGTGTTGGCGACGTAGGCGAAGGTTCCGCCCTGGGCAGCCGCGGCGGGGGTGGCCAGGGCGAGAGGGAGGGCCAGGCCCGCCAGCACGGCCAGTCCCGCCACCCAGGCCCGCACCAGCACCCACCACGAACCCCCGCCGCCGTGGCGCCTCCCTGTACTTCCCGGCCGTGGTGCGCCTACTGCGATACCCGACATGAAGACCTCCTGCGGCGCACCACACCGAGGTGCGTCCGCGTGCTCCGAGTGGACTCGGCGATTGATGCCCCGTCATGAATGCGCGGGGTCGCCGCCGCGGCGCTGATCAACGCCGCGCCCGACGCTAAATGCCGTGATCACCCAGCGGCCGCTGGTGATCCCGGATAGGGCCGTACGGCCGACGCGAATCCCCCCTTCCGGACCCGTCGTTCTCCGCCCGCTCCCGCCCGGGCCTTCCCCCATCAGCTGTCCGGGCCCGGCACGATCGTCAGGCATCACTCCGCGTGGGGGCTCCAGGAGGGCAGGTCCGGATCCGGATCACGGCGCACCCCCGGGCCGTACGCCCTCCCCAGTCCGGGCTACCCTCTGTGATTGCTGCCCACGGAGCCGTCCGTACGGATGAAGAAGCAGCACCGCATGAGCAAGGAACGAGCGCAGTGCACCAGAGGGTCACCTGGACCGAATGCATTCCCGGGAAGAACCGGTGAGCGCCGCGCGCACCGGCCGCCGCACGAGGCCGGCGGCCCTCGCGCCGTGGCCCTCTCGCTGCCACGGGATGTTCAACCCCGGCCGACTGCGGACCGGCCCCCTCGGGGGAAGTCGGCCAAGCTGATCTGTACGGGAGTTGGGCCGGGCCGCACGGGGCACCCCTGGACCTCACCGCCGCCGGCGGCACGTCGGTCGCCTTCTCCGTGAAGCACTGGCCCAACGAGGACGGCCCCGAGATCCTGGCGGAGGACGGCCCCTCGTTCGACGGCGGCGGGGTCTGGAAGCTGCTGAACGCGCCGGGCGAGGACGGCGAGATCGGGCTCGCCCTCGACGATCTCGACACCAGCGCCCGTCGTGCGACCGTCACTGAACTCCTCGTCGGCAAGGAGGACGGGCGCATCGTGCTCTTCGCCCGGCTCGGTGACCCGGACGCGAGAAGTTCCAGGCGAGCATGCTGGACGTCCTGTCCGCGGTCACCCACCTGCTCGCCGCACCCGTCGTGCCGGAGGCGACCGACACCGTCCGTACCGCGCTGCGAGAAGAACGTGCCCGCTGGCGTGCGCAGATCGACGACGCAACCAAGTACCTCACCGACCAGGCCGTGCAGCTCCTCTTCGCGTACAGGGGGCCTCAGCTTCCCGATCTGGCGGTGCGCTACTCCAGCACCGCGCGCGGGGTGTGGATCTCGGACCGGACCGAGGACCGCAAGCTGACCGCCCTGCAGGAGATCACCCAGCACTGCCACTCACTGTTTTTCGACAGCTCCATGTACGCCCGACAGCGGGCCCGCTCCTGAGTGGAGCTGGAGCGGCTTCTGGATGAGCTAGAGACGCGACACGGTCATGCTGTCGACGAACGGGGCGAGGGCTGCCGCCGGGCACGGGCAGGTTCGGGTTGGCTTCGACCATCCAGTGGAACCATGTGCCGTTCATGTTCGAGCGATAGCCGCGTAGCGCTTGGGTGAATTCCGCGAACGTGGTGGCGCCGAAGCCGAAGTTGCCGAGGCACTCATCACCCCCGCGGGACGTCAGCGACAAGGCACATGAAACCCCCGACCGCTCAGAGATCAGGGGTTCTCGGTCACGGCCGCGCGACTCAAACGGATGGGCTCCTTGTCAACTCCAGTACTGCTGCTGAGCCTGAGCAGCTGCTGCTTCTCGTTCCCTGCGCTGGCGGTCCTGCTCCAGCTGGAACTCCCAGTCCACCCGACGCCTGTTCTCTTCCTTCCGCCGGCGCTTTTCTTCTTCGCTCTGAATCTGCCGCGAGTCGCTCATCTGCTTCCTCTCCTCCTGGCGGTGGAGCACCCCCTCATCACCTCGCTGCACGTGGGCTGCTTGAGCAGAGATCCACCGCAGATGATCCAACTTGGTTGACTCTAGGGTCAATTGTCGGGGGGCGAGTGACAGACGGCAAGACTTCGCAGACTTCCCCATTGTCGGGACAAAGATCAATTAGCCTCGATCTTTCGTGACGGTCCGTCGGCTTCTTCGGCGGGCCGTTTCGGTCGTTCGGGCTGGTGGCGGCCAGGCTGATGGCCCGGCTGTCGCGTCGGGTGGGCGCCGGGTTCCACGGCTCCGGTCGGGTGGTGCTGCTCGCAGGGACGGGAACATGCTGGTCAGCCAGGGTTCGGGAGAGCTTCGAGTCGTGCCAGGGCGTCGGTGATCACGTCGGTCCAGGGCCAGTGGCGGGCGAACCGCAGATGTCGGCGGCGGGCCGTGGTGACGAGCTGGGCGGCGGCGGAGAAGAGGCGGAGCCGGAGGCGGCGGGGTTCCCACCTGCGGGTTTCGCCGGTGATAGCGAGCATGGGCATCCATGCGAGGAGGTCGAGGGCGAGCTGGACGATCTCCAGCCAGATCTGATTCTGCGCGGTGTCGTGCAGGGGCAGGTTGCGCAGGCCGGTGGCGCGGGCGGCGCGGATGCGGTCCTCGGCCCTCGCGCGTTGGCGGTGCCGTAGTTCGAGTGCGGCGATCGGAACGTCCACTGTGTTGGTGGCGAAGCAGGTGGGTTCGCCCTCAACCACTCGGTGCTTGGGAGCTGGTCTTGTAGTTGAAGTGCGACCAGTTGCTGGTGTCGCTTTCGGTTCCGTCTTCGGCGATGGCAGTGACATGCCATCGACCTTCTTGATCGCCGTACCAGTCGAAGGTGAACGACGTGCTCGTGGTCGTGTCGCTGAACCCAGTGACCCATACGTCGGGGCACATGCATTCCACCTCGTACCTGTACGAGGTAGCTCCTGGCTTTTCCTCCCATGTCAGCGTGGTGGTGCGAGGGAAGTGGGTGAACAGCGTGTTGTCCGCTGGACTGATGTGCTGTGGTGCATCCCGAGAGAACGTCTCGGCGGACAAGGAAGTCTCCGGGGCAGTGGTCGGCGGGTCCAGTGTCGGGGTGGGAGGAGGCTTGCCCGTCGAGCCCGAAGACTTCGACGGTTGAGGCCGATCGTTGCCGCCGCTGTTCCCGCCGGACTGACTAGCCCCGGAGGAAGGATCGTTCGACTGCCCCCGATTCCCACCCGGGTTCTCAGTAGCGGAGGAGGTCGGCGTCCCACCGCCAACGCCCTCACCGCGCTCCTTGTCGGTCAGCCACTGCCTGAGAAGCACCACACTTAGCACCAGGGCTGCCACGCACGCCATGGCCACCAGTGGCCCGGCCCAAGAACGTGACGGCGTCGCTGAAAGTGCTGAGTCGGGAGCCTCGGAAGTAGGCACGACCAGCGTGCTGTCGTCCTCTGAGCGGCGTTCGGCGGCTTCCAGCCGAACGATGTCGCGTCTGAGTGATTCCCGCAGCACGATCAGGATCTGGTCGGTCCTGTCGAGGATCGCCTCAAGAGTCGAGCGGTGCCAGCCATCGCTGGGTGTGTCGGGGATGAAGGACAGTTCGTCGACTAGGGGGACGCCCGCTTCAGCCACATCTTCGGCGAGCCGGACGCTCTCGTTGTGCACTTGCACTGCTGGGTGGTCGTCGCCCAGCTCGTGTTCGTCACCGATCTCTTCGTCTGCCCGCTGACTCTCCTCCGACTCAGCAGAGATTCGGGATGTGCGTTCGGCCCGACGCACGTGATCGGTCTGTGCCTGCGTCTGCTCGACCTGATGTGCGAGCCGGTACTCACGTGCGAGGCGCGGTTGCTTCACGGCGAAAGCGTCGAAGTACACCTGGAGCACGTGGTTGCGTACCGGCTCGGTCAGCGGATTCCCGGCAAGCTCCTCGACCAGGCCCAAGATCGCTTTCAGTGTCTCGAGCTCGGGCACCCGTTGCCCGTTGGCGATCCTGCTCAGCGTGGTTCCGCTGAACCCCTCTCCCTGCGGCCGGAGCCGGTCACTGATCGCCTTGTAGTCATAGCCCAGTTGCTTCATGGGGTCGAAGAACTGCTCCCGCATGACCTCGGCGAACACACGAAGCTCGGTCCGCAGCTCAGCCGATGCCAAGTCGTTGCGCGGCCGCCCCCTCGTGGGCCTGCGGGCTAATCCGCCGCCCCGGCTCTCCTCAGACACTCATCACTCCTTGTTGCGCAGCGGGCGTTGTTTCACCTCTGACCTGCGGTTCTTTCCATTTCTTTCCTCTTGAGCAGCAATTTCCGGTCCTCGACGGTGGGGGCAACGGCCTCGAGCACGACCCTCCGGCCGTGTCACCGACTGCCGCAAGAGGAGGACCAGCATGCTGCATTGCGCGCATTGCCCGCAGCCGATCACAAACGTCCAGTTGACCCTGAAGTGGGTGTGACGGTGTACGAACTGCTCATCCAGTCCACCGGGAATCTCGTGTCTGGCCTCGCGTTGGCCGTCGGCACCCTGGCTTTCCGCAGGGCCAGGGCCTGGCGCATCCGCCGTCGTCACCGCACCGATGACAGCAGCACCTGACGGAACCCTCTGGCCCGAGCCATCGGCCCTTCTGGCCAGCCATTCCAACTTCGACAGTGTGACCGGGCGGCAAAGCCCCGGAGGCCGTCGGGCTGCCTCCGGGGCTCGCACGCGGTGCCGGTCTACAGCGGCTTTCCCGCGCAGTCGACGTACTCGCGGTCGGCGTCGCGGTGCGGCTCGATGCAGTCGGCGTGGGCGGCGTCCTGATCGTAGGCGTGGCGCTGAAGGAAGGCGCCGGCGTGTGCGGCGGCCTCGGCGGCGCTGCCGTAGGGCTCGGGGCCCTTCTCGGTCACACCGGTCCCGGTGGTGGCTTCCCACACGTAGCCGCCCTGGCCGGGAAGTTCGATGATCTCGGCGCGGCCTCCGGCCAGTTCCAGCTCGACGGGGCGGGGCTCGCCCTTCTTCGGCACGGCTTCGGGCCACCTGAGGCGGGCGGACTGGCGGGTGATGCCCCAGGCGTCGCCAAGGTGCCGGTAGGTGGCGCCGGTGTGCCCGGCGTTCTTCGCGGTGCGGCCGGCCAGGGTGTCGACGGCGCGCTGGGCCTCGCGCAGCGCGCGCAGCATGGCCAGCTGGACGTCGGGGGCGGCCAGGGCGGGGTCGGGGAGGTCCTGTCCGGCGGCGCGGTGGTCGGCGGCCCGGGTGGAGAGCGTCCGGGCGAGGGCGAGCACGGCGTCCTCGACGGCGTCGTGGAGGTCGAACTGGTCGTCCTCGGTGACCTCGCGCCAGGCGGGCTCGCGCAGGGTCATGATCTGGGTCCAGAACTCGGGGTCGTCCTTCGTCGGCAGGCTCATGCGACAAGTTTCCCTGTCACCTGACGTCGCGACAAGCAAACCTGCCAATACGGCATATGACAGTTCCCCCTGTCGTTCTGGGCTCCGGATATGTGAGCTTATCCGGAGTCCATGCGGAGACCATGGTGAAGACGCTGTCGGACCAGTTGGAGCCCTTCAACAGCACCTGCTGTCATGTCTGCACCGCATACAGCTTGCCGTCGTCGCCGCCGAAGTAGACCACGCCGTCGGCCACCGTCGGTGACGAAGTCACGTCGCCATAGCTGGTGAGGAAGGACCAGATCTTCTTTCCGGTGTCCGCGTTCACCGCATACAGCTTGCGGACGTTGCTGCCGACGTAGACCACGCCGTCAGCCACCGCCGGCGACGATTCCAGCGCGTCACCGGTGGGGAAGGACCAGCGCTGCTTCCCAGTGTCCGCGCCCACCGCATACAGCTTGCCGTCGTCGCTGCCGACGTAGACCACGCCGTCGACCACCGCCGGCGACGAGAAAACCCAGATGCCGGTGGGGAAGGACCAGCGCTGCTTCCCGGAGTCCGCGCCCACCGCATACAGCTTGCCGTCGTTACTGCCGACGTAGACCACGCCGTCGACCACCGCCGGCGACGATCTCACCGCGCCACCGGTGGGGAAGGACCAGCGCTGCTTCCCGGAGTCCGCGCCCACCGCATACAGCTTGCCGTCGTTACTGCCGACGTAGACCACGCCGTCGACCACCACCGGCGACGATCTCACCGCGCCACCGGTGGGGAAGGACCAGCGCTGCTTCCCAGTGTCCGCGCCCACCGCATACAGCTTGCCGTCGTTGCTACCGACGTAGACCACGCCGTCGACCACCACCGGCGACGATCTCACCGCGTCACCGGTGGGGAAGGACCAGCGCTGCTTCCCGGAGTCCGCGCCCACCGCATACAGCTTGCCGTCGTCGCTGCCGACGTAGACCACGCCGTCGACCACCACCGGCGACGAAGACACGAAGTAGCCGGTGCGGAAGGACCAGCTCTCCCTTTCGGTGTCCGTGTCCACCGCGTACAGCCAGCGGTCCCAGCTGCCCACGTAGACGACCCCGTTGGCCACCGCTGGCGAGGAGGACACCAGGCTGTTGGTGAGGAAGGACCAGATCTCCTCACCGGGCATGCGGCTGGGACTTGGGGTGGTAGACGAGCTGATCTTCCCGCCTGGTTCTCTGGGCGGCCCTGCTTCGGAGGAGCCGTTGTCGAGGATCTTCCGGGTGGCGAGGGCGGTGGCGGCGACGAGGGTGGTTCCGGTCAGGCCGAGCAAGGCGCGGCGCCGGGATATGACGTGGTGCGGTCTGGAGGGGTGGCCGTGCGCCGGGAGTGCTGGGTCCGCTGGCTGGTCTGCAGCGTCGGCTTTGTTGGTGTCGGGGGCGGGCGAGGGCGGGACCGAGCTAGGTGTCTTTGGACGGTCGCGGTCAGCTTCCGCTGCGGTCTCGGGCCGTGGGCCGCCGGTGGCGGGCGTGCTCCTGTCTATCTGCGGTGAGAGCGCTGAGCTGGTCGAAGGAATTGATTCCGGGGTGGGAGCAATGGCGGTCGGCAGGGAACGGGCCTGCAGTTCCCGGCTCACCTGCTCGAGCGCGGAGGTGAGGACTTCGTCGGCTTCGGCGAGGACCGATGTCCCGTGTTGGGTGGCGTGGTCTTCGACCAGGCGAGCGAGTACGCCGTCCCGGCGGATCACCTCGGCCCGCGCCTGGCGCAGTTGCCGTGCGGTGTCCCGCAGTTGTTCACTGAGGTGCTTCACGGCCTGCATCGCGATCTCATGCCGTCGCTCCAGCTCCTCGATGCGCTCCTCGGCGCTCGGTCCTGGGAGAGCATGGAGGGACACGCCCCCGCCGATCTGGGCTTCCTTCTCGGCCTGCTGCTTCGCCCGCGTGACAGCCGCCAGCAGGACCCGCAGCTCCTCCATCTCGGCCAGCAGTTCGCTTTCACGGATCTGTCCGGCGCGTTCGGCGCCCTCACCCTGTACGCGAAGCTGCTGCACTTCCTGTGAAAGCCCGGCCAGCTGCCGATCCAGTGATGCGCGCTCGCTCTCCAGGGCATGCACCTGCCCGGCAAGCCCTCGTACCTCTTCACGGGCACGCTGAGCCTCGACATGACGTAGTCGAGCGACCCGCTCGGAGCGACCCAGCTCTTCAAGCGTGTATCCGAGCACCGTCCTCAGCTGTTGCTCGCGCCGCTTGCGCTGCTCCAGGTCCGCACTCAGCCGAGCCCCCTGCAGCTGCGCCGCGGCGGCGGCGCGGACCGCGGCATCCCGCGCGTCGATGGCCTCATACAGCGACACTAGTACCGGAAGCTTCACTTCCAGCGCCGTGTAGTAGGAGTCCCACAGCTCCTGCCGACGCTGAGCCGGGGGTGGTTCGGGCAGGTTCTCCGCAGCAATGTCGAGCAGATGCTGCACCACGTCCCGGGTGGGCATCCGGTCGCCGGCCATCTCCTTCTGCAGCGTCGTCTTCGTCACTCCCGAGACGTCACGCTGTCGGCCATCGGTACCTGCCCGGCCTGGACCACCCACCCTTCTCTCCAGCTCGTCCGCCATCCGCTGGATCGACCACGAATCACCGCCCAAGGTGCGCAGCGGTTCCAGCACGACCGCGCGCCATGTCGTGAGCCAGCGCCGGATCTCCGGCGGCAGATCTTTGTTCACCGGCTTCATTGGCCGGCCCGCCCGGCGCGACGGTTCCTGACCGCTCATCAACCATCGGTCCCGTTCCTGTGATTCCCCCCGGGAGCCCGCTCCGGTCCCGCTTACGCGCCAATCGGGCACGTCGCGACGGTGAACGGACACCGCCGGCGTCGTCGGCCCGATGGCAGGAGTCCACCATGCTCGATCCCCAGCGCCCTGCGCAGAGCAATCCGGGATCTTCCCCCGCACCTCAGGCACGCCCTTCTCGCACCCCCGCACTGGCGGGAGCGGGCATCGGCAGCGTCGGCGCGCTCACCGCCGCCATGGCAGGAGCGCCCTGGGGAGCCGTCCTGAGTCTGGCCATAGTCGGCCTGGTCGTTGTCCTGCTGCAGTCCGCACTGCACGTTCTCATTCCCCAGGAGTCCGATCACCGCCTCACCTGGTGGATCAACCTCCGCGAACACCGCACCCGCCGGCGCTCCCCACAGCCTCAGCCCGCGCCCGAAACACCTCCCCCCGCACCGAATCAGCAGCACCCCACCCCGTAGGCGAGAAGGCGTACCAAGGAGGTCGGCACGGGACGCGTCCCGCGTGACCGAGCCCGTCCTTCTGGGCCTGGCGGTCCTGGCCGTCGGTAACCGCGTCAAACGCTGACCCAGCACAGCCGACGACGGCGGGTCGTCATGCGGTGGGCTTCTCGTGGATCATGCGGCCGGGCTGCCAGTTTCCTTCCGTGGCCCGGTAGGGCAGGCGGAGCCACCACAGGATGGTGTCTCCGGACCGCACTTCGGATGCGATGTCGTTCTTAGTCCACTCGTCCTTGCCGGCGAATAGAGCTCCGTGGGCCTGGACCTCGACCCCGGACGAGACGAGGTAGGAGCTCAGTTTCTTCTGGAGAGCGCGACGCCTGTAGTACCACCAGCTGTCGCGCCGGGGCAGCGGGTCGGGCACCAGAGCAGCCAGCACTTCGTCTGCCTTGACGAGGGCGAGGTGGACCTGGGCGGCATCCCGCCCTAAGGACCGGGCCAGCTCGGTCAGCCGGTCGTTGACTCGTCGCGGGTAGCTGTCCATGGCATTGCTGTAGCTGAGCGGCACCGGGCTTGTTGAAAGGGAGTCGAGTGCCACGGCGAGGTGGTGGTCGTACCGGGCCAGGAGCTGGTTCTCGTACGCGTATTCCTGGACCAGGGCGAGGATGTACCGGAGCTTGCCGGGAATCTCGATGCCCGTGACCGCGCCACGCGCCAGCAGCGCCTGGGCGTGATTGTGGAGCGCAGCCTGCGTCATGGTGGATTCCGGGTTCCGTAGCCGCAGCGCTTCGACGATT
The DNA here is from genome assembly GCF_036057275.1 of Streptomyces sp. NBC_00390. NCBI lineage: Bacteria > Bacillati > Actinomycetota > Actinomycetes > Kitasatosporales > Streptomycetaceae > Streptomyces > Streptomyces sp. NBC_00390. The sequence goes on from NZ_CP107946.1 coordinate 25,956, forward strand.
CCGGGGAGCCCCGGGACAAGGCCGTCGCCGTCCACGTAGCCGAGGGTGCCAAGGGCGATCGAACGCCAGCGTGTCCTCAGTCCTTCTGCGTCTTCTGGCGGAAGGCGCAGTGCGAGCAGATGCAGGGTTCGCCACAGATCGCTCAGCCGCGTGGGAGGCCGGGGCGCAGGTTCTTCGAGATGGCCCTGGACCAGCTCCCGCTGGACCAGGGCGTGCCAGGTTGAGGCGCCCGGCTCGGTGAGGTCGCTGAACTCCTTGCCGAGGAACCGGCGAAGGAGTTGTTCGGGGGCGAAGGTGTCGGCCGGCTCACTGCTCTCCGGCGTGGCTCCCTGCTGGGCCTCCCGCCTCATTCCCTCTGCCTCGTCCAGTGCTTTGGCAAGGATCTCTTCAGCGCGTGCGGTCGCGCTGAGCTCGGTCGAGCGAGCGGTCTGCTCAGCCGTCGCCACGAGACGTGCGGCCTCTGCCTGGGCTTCCGCGACGGCTTTCTCCGCCTCCGTGCGCAGGAGGGAGGCTCTCTGCAGTTCCGCGGCGGCCTCTTCGCGGAGCCGGTCAATGTCGCCGGCCGCTCGGTCCCGCGCCTGATCGGCGTCCTTCTCCAGGCGCTTTTGTGCCTTGGCCGCCTGGGTGGTCGTGTACTTGGCCTTGGCCCAGCGTGCACGCCACTCGTCCTGCAGCTCGGCATCATCGGGCCGGAGCTGACGGATCAGCTCCATGGTGAAGTCGAGGCCCGGGAGCTTCTTGCCGTTGAACACCTCGGACAGCGTCGAGGTGGGAAGTGGACAGCGGCCGTCCTTGTCCGCCTGCTTCTTGAGGGCCAGCTTGGGCGGGGCCCCGCAGGCGATGTGGAGTATTTCGAGGGCGGTCGCGAACTCGTCCAGCACCTGGTCCCTGGCCAGCAGGAGTTCTTCGTCGGTGAGATCCGACAGATCATCCCTGGCCAACCGAGTCCCCCGCGTTCATTGCTGCTTGCGGCCCAAGCCTATGCCTCGCGACAGGAACATCGGCCCATATCTGCGAACATCCAGGAACATCAGAAAGGGTGTGCACGATTCGGTCGAACGTCCCCCCGTTCGCGCTCTGACCTGGGCCGTTCCATGTTTTCCGGGTTCACCCCGAATCCTGGGAACGGCCTGCCCGGACCCTGCCAATGGGAGGTACCGCCGCTTGTCCTGCCCCGGCTGTTCGGGGAGCCGCAGGCGTACCGGCGGGAGGGAGAGCCAAGAACATGGCCAACGTGAGTGAAGCGGAAGCAGCGGACACAGAGCCCGTCGCCTGGACGGTCAGCCTGGGACGCCGCGGACTTGAGGTGAAAGGCGGCCGGCACCTGCACGTGTCGCTGTCCCGGACGCTGCTCTTCTGGCTCGTCAGCGTGGCCGGGGCAGCGAGCACGAGCCCGTACTGGACGACGCTGATGGGCTAGACGGCACAGGCAGAGAGGCCCCGGGCAGTTGGTCCGGGGCCCCTCTGCATGCCAGGGCTGAGCAGGTCACGGCAAATCGCGGTGATCCGGTCCGGTCGCATCGAGACGTCCGCAAGGCGAGCGGCCCACCCCGGTCACGGCGAGCCGAACATCAGCCGTACCGGACTCCAGCACGGAACTTCGACAGCGCCGCAAGCTCTCTAGAGCTGCCACAGCCGCACGGTGCCGTCGTTGCCAGCCGTGGCGAGGGTCTTGCCATCCGGGCTGAACGCCCACCGAATTGCCCCAGTGACCGGTGAGGGGATCTCCGATCGAAGTACGGGTGGCCGTGTCCCACAACCGCGTGCCGTCCCAACCGGCGGTGGCCAGGGTCTTGCCATCCGGGCTGAACACCACCGACAAGACCAGGTCGGTGTGGTCGCTGAGGGGGTTTCCGGTCGGGATGCGGGTGGCTGTGTCCCACAACTGCACCGTGCCGTCCGCGCTGCCGGTGGCGAGGGTCTTCCCGTCCGGGCTGAAGGCCACCGAGAAGACGTAAAAGGTGTATTCGGTGAGGCGCGCTCCGATCTGGCGGCGGGTGCCGGTGTTCCACAACCGCACCGTGCCGTCTTTGCTGCCGGTGGCGAGGGTCTTGCCGTCCGGGCTGAACGCCACTGAGAAGACAGCGTTGGTGTGGCCGATGAGGGCGGCCGCGGGTGCTTGTATGTCGCTGGCAGTGGCCAAAGCGGTGACGACGGCCAGAGCGGTGAGCAGGGCGCGTCGACGCCCGACGCTGCGCTTGGCTGCTGCCCGGGATGCCTCCGGTCCCCGCATTGCGGGGGACCGGGCCGCGGCGGGGCCGGGCGGCTCGCCCTGAGAGGCTGATGGCTCGCGCCGGTTCCGGGACGGTGCAACCACCGGCGTACCACTGCGGTGGGCCTGTGGTGGCCGGGCAGCGGCCAGATCGTCCCGTGGTGGGAGCAGGGGCAGTGCGGGCACAGGCGAGTCCCCGGACTGCTGCGGCGCGCTCGGGCCGTGTTCGCCGGCGTCGAGCAGGCATTCCAGGCGGGCGCAGCGCTCCTCGGCGAGCTCCCTCGTCTGCCGGGCCTGGTCCAGTTGTGTGCGCAGGCTGGTGACTTCTCGGCTCAGGCTGTCACGTTCGGCGCGCAACCGCGCCTGCTCCGCCCGGGCCCGGTCCAAAGCGGTCCGGTGTTCTTCACGGTCGGTGGCCCGGGCCGCTTCGACGGCCCGCAGCTCGATCTGCACGCTGCGAAGACGGTGTTGCCGCTCGTGCAACAGCTCTGCGAGGGCCTGTTCCCTGGCCTGACTCTCGCGGACCTCCTGGTCCTGCTCCTCGAGGAGCAGCTGTAGCTCTTGGACCCGGCGGTTCGATGTGCCGGCCGATACGGCCTTGCGGTGCAGCGTGCGCAGGCGGCTGATCGCCTCCGCGGTGACCGGCTCCCCGCGGTGTTCGGCTACCTGGGTCAGCAGGCCCATCACAAAAGACCAGGGCGGCACCCGCTTGCCGTTGAGGTAGCGCGAGACGGTCCCAGGGTCGCAGTAGGTGCGCGCGGCGTAGCGGCGTAGCGAGATTCCCAGCGAGTCCAGCAGCATCCGCAGTGTCTTCGCCAGCTCCCGGACCTCGGGCCCGATGTCCTCCTCCAGCAGGTCCAGTCCGGTCATGCTCCCCCCTGTTCAGCGTCGCCACCGGATGGCAACGCGTGACGCTTGCCGCAACTCCCCCGGGCCGCGCCAGCCTCTGTTCAAGACCTCACCGACACGGCCCGCCTGGGCACGATCTGTTACGGGAGTACAACCCTATGCCTGCTTCCCGCCGCACCCGAGCCGCTCGCGCAACATCGCCCCGCACCCGCTCCGCGCTGCTCGCCGCAGCTGTCGCCGGCACGTGCTCCGGCGCCGCCCGGCCGCCTTCGCCTGGCTGTTGGACCGCCTCACCAGTCTCCAGCAATAGCCGGCGCCGGTGAACGCGCGGACCGCACAGGCCTGCACCCGGGAGCGGGGAGCGCGTACGCGCTCGTCCGCCCTGTCTATGCCCACGGTGGGGCAGGTGGGTTTAGCCTTAGGGAACAGGCGCAGCGTCTGCCATTGGCGTGCAGGCGCTTTCCTGTTTGGGCCTTTGATGACCGCTTCCTCCGCCCACCACACCCACTCCCAAGCTGGCCACTCACATGGTGACGATTGGATAGTCGCCGGGGTCGATGCCGTCTTCCTCCATAGCGCGCATGAACAAGGGACCGCTGACGAACATGAGGAGGAAGCCGCTTCCCGCGAGCCATCCTCCGGTGGCGGTCAGGCGGGCGGTTTCCAAGGGGCCGGGGGTGTGGTGGAACATCCCGATGATGAAGAGCGTCAAGCCGACCAGAAGGGCGCCGGTGGCTGCCAGGTACCACCAGAGCGTGGTGCTGCTCGTGGGCTTCGGGGCCGGCTCCTCGCTGACCAGTGTTTCCCTGCTCTCGCCCGGACCGGGAGGGTGAGTTGCGTCCTCGGCAACACGGGGGTGGCCTGCTGCCTGTAGGGCGGTCTCGGAAGTACCGGCGGAGGTGGCTGCGGGGGCGTGCGCGATCTCGGTGAGCACGTGTTCGGTGCTGGTGTCGGGGTGCTGTTCCAAGACGTTCTCGACGGTCTGGAGGGCCTGGGCGAGTACCGCGTCCTCGTGGTCCCGGCGCTCCTGCTCCGTCTCGGCCGCTGCGAGGTCCACCCGCAGGCCGACCAGCTCCTCGCGCAGCTCTGCGACTTCCAGGCGGGCCTGGTCACGCTCCTGTCGTGCGGCCTTCATCTCTCCGGCCGACTCCTGGAGTTCCCGCAGCGTGGCCCCAAGTTTGGCTTCCTGCCGACGCATCTCCTCTCGCAGCCTGGCTTTCTCCTCCTGGTTCCGGCGCAGCTGCTCGTCCCGCGCACCCCGTGCCTGCAGCAGCTGCTCCTGCAGCTGTATGCGGTCGCTCTGGCGAGAATGCTGCTCGTCCTGGAGCCTGGCCGTGAGGCGATTGAGGGCTTCCTGGTGTTGGCGCTCCTGATCGCGGAGCTGGTCCTCGGCGGCGGTGAGGGCTTGGCCGGTGGACTCGTGTCGGGCCATCAGCGCGTCGTACCCGGCCTGCAGCTGCACGTGCTCGACGGTGATGGCTGCCAAGCGGGTCTGCAGGTGCTGGTGGAGGAGGACGGTCTCCTCGTAGGCGTCGGCTTTCGCCAGGCGGCCGGCGAAGTGCGGGTGGGCCTCCCCGATCGCAGCAGTGTGGACGCGCAGCAACTGGGCCCGCACCTCGTCGGTCACCCCGCATACCTGGGCTATCCGTTCCACCTCGGTGCGGTCCGGCAGCCGCACCCCTGACAAGAACTTCGACAGGGCCGGAGGGCTGACGTTCAGCTGCGCGGCGATGTCCTTGCTGGTCCGGCCGGTGGCGACAACGAGAGTCCTGAGTTGCTGCACGAGCGCAAGTTTCTGCGGCCTGCCCTGGAACGGCTTCGGTTTCAGCTCTCCCAGCCGCCTGTGGGCCGGCAGGGCCGCACCACCGCCGTCGGTTTCGCCGTCGGCAACGTTCGTCATGGTCGGCCCTCAATTGACAGTTGTGGAAAGAAGATCGTTGCCCGTGGTGCACCTTCTGTCGGGCCGTCACTCTCGAATGACACGCCTCCGGGCAGACATCCGGGCACAGCACAAACGGCGTGGCGTCCACGAAGCCTCTACGCATTCAGGAGCACCATCATGCCGAGCCGTCCGACCCGACGTGGCACGTTTCCCATCGATCTGGTCGTTTTCCTGGCGATCCTCGTTACCGGCTGCGTTCTCGTCCTTGTCGCTCACGTGACCCCTCAAGCGCTGGCCGGCTACGCCACCGCCCTGGCCAGCCTCTACGCGGCCTGGCACCACCGCTCCGCGCCGCAGCGTGCACAACCGGACCCTCCCGAGACCGCGCGCGAAACTCCCACGCCCAACCGATAGCGACTGGCTACTTGTCCGGCCCTCACGCGCCCGCGGAGTCCGTGGTCTCTCAGCGCAGCAGGTCGCCGGGCCGTCAGCCGAGGGCTCCGCAGAGTGCGGCGCGGGTGGTAAAGCGGACGGCCTCGGCGCGGCCGTTCTTCAGCACGGCCAGGTCGGCGGGTGCCATGCCGACGCGTTCGGCGAGTCCACCCACGAACATCTTCCGCCTGGCGAGCACGACCTCGATGTCGACAATTGGCTCGGCCTGCATCTGCGCCGCCTCGGCGTCGCGAGCATCGTCGGGCGGTGCTCCTGCGGCTCTGTGACCCATGCCACATGCAGTTCCTGTCAGGAATAGGGGCGCTGCCCCGCTCAACTCACGAAGAGCAAAGCGAACCGACAGGAGCATCACATGAAGCACCGCATCGTTGTCCTCGGCGCCGGCTATGCCGGGGCCTACGTGGCCGGGAACCTGGCCCGCCGGCTGTCCCCGGCGGACACCGAGATCACCGTGGTCAACGCCGTGCCGGACTTCGTCCAGCGGCTGCGGCTGAACCAGCTGGCGGCCGGCCAGGACATCGAGGCTCCGCAGCTCGCCGATGTCTTCGCGGGCACGGGGATCCAGCTGCGCGTGGCCCGGGTCACCGCCGTCGACCCCGAGCGCCGGGTCGTCGCCGTGGCCGACGCCGACGGCGGCGGCGACCTCGGCTACGACACGCTTGTGTACGCGCTCGGCAGCCACGGCGACGACCACGCCGTCCCCGGCGTGGCCGAGCACGCCTTCGACGTCGCCGCCAGGCCCTCGGCGCTGCGTCTGCGCGAGCGCCTGGACGGCCTGGGCGGGCGGGGCGGAGGCGGGAGTGTGGTGGTCGTGGGCGACGGGTTGACCGGCATCGAGACCGCCACCGAGATCGCCGAGTCCCGGCCCGGCCTGTCGGTGGCGCTGGTCGCCCGCGGCGAGCTGGGCGCCCGGCTCTCCGCCGGGGCCCGCAGCCACCTGCGCCGGGCCTGCGAGCAGCTGGGCATCACCGTCTGGGAGCACACCAGCGTCGAAGCCGTCGAAGCGACGCGGGTGCTGTGCGCCGAGGGCACCGCCCTGGCGTCCGACGCAACCGTGTGGACGGCCGGGTTCGCGGTCCACCCCATCGCCGCAGCCGGCGGGCTGGAGGTCACCGACAACGGCCGGATCGTCGTCGACCGCACCATGCGGTCGGTCTCGCACCCGAACGTCTACGCCATCGGCGACAGTGTCCATGCCCTCGGAGACAACGGCCGTCCGCTGCCGATGTCCTGCGGCTCGGCCGGCTACACCGGCCGACAGGCCATCGAGGCGATCGTGGGACGCCTGACCGGCCGCAAGATCGCGAACGTCAAACTGGTCTACCTGTACAACGCCATCAGCCTCGGGAGGCGGGACGGGCTCTGGCAGTCGGTCGACGACGAAGGGCAGGCAAAGCCGAAGTACATGGGCGGGCGGAAGGCCGCGCGGATCAAGGCGGCCATCGAAAAGGGGGCGCTGTGGGGCACCTCGCACCCGACCTTCGGCCTGCCCAAGCGCAAGCGCCGCCTGGCCGCCGCGCCGGATACGTCCGCCGAGAAGGCGGTCGCGTAGCCGCCTAGGGTGGTCCGCGTGGACAGCACCGCCACTGATCGCTTCGACACCAGCCGGTTCGAGGCCAGCCGGAACCGGCTGGCCTCGCTGGCATACCGGCTGCTGGGGTCCGCCACCGACGCCGAAGACGCCGTACAGGACGCATTCCTGCACTGGCAGGCCGCCGACCGGCAGCAGATCAAGGTGCCGGAAGCATGGCTGACCAAAGTCGTCACCAACCTGTGCCTCGACCGGCTCCGCTCGGCACAAGCCCGCCGCGAACGCACCGTGGGCGCCTGGCTGCCCGAGCCGCTCCTGGACGGCGACCCGATGCTCGGCCCGGCCGACACCTTCGAGCAGCGCGAATCGGTCTCCCTGGCCGTGCTGACGCTCATGGAGCGCCTGTCACCCTTTGAGCGGGCCGTCTACGTCCTGCGCGAAGCGTTCTCCCACAGCCACGCCGAGATCGCCGAAATCCTCGACATCACCGAGTCCGCAAGCCAGCAGCACCTCCACCGGGCCCGGCACCGCATCACCGCCGCGCGCCGCCGCGGCGACGGCGAAATCGACCCGGCGTCCGCCCGCAGGATCGTCGAGGAATTCCTCGCCGCTGCCTCCTCGGGCCGCACCGAACGGCTGGTGGCGCTACTCACCGACGACGCGACCGCGATCTCCGACGGCGCCGGCGGCCTGGCCGAGAAGCTGCTGCGGTACGACACTCCGCAGCGCGTCGCCGCCGTCGTACGGGCCGGCTTCAAACCCACAGCCGCGAAGCGGCGACTTGTCGGCGGCACGCCCGCCATCCACTACGCGCTCGTCAACGGCGCCCCCGCCATCCTCTTCGTGATCGGCGACCAGGTCATCGGCTCCGCTACGTTCGACATCGCCCACGGCAAGATCGCCACCGTGCGCGGCATCGCCGCCCCCACCCGCATCGCCCGCCTCACCGAAGCCTGGCGGCAGCACGAACCGGACACGCCGCTCATCACCGAGTGGTGACCCGACGCCGACCGCGGCCCGGCGCAGCACCCGCGTTTCATAGGTGGTCGCTCATGAAACACCGCGCCGCGGCAGGCGTGCCAGCATCGTGATCGGCCAGGTGCTGATAGCTGGATGTCTGCTCGGTCAGGTGGCGTTCTCCAACTACTGGGTGTTCCTGGCGCTGTTCATCGGGCAGGGCGTGGGCATGGCATGTGTGTCCGGTTCGGACACCGCCCTGCTGTACGACCTGCTCGTGCGTCGTGGTGCAACGGCCAGCTACGTCAAGATCAAGTCCCGGTTCACCATGCTCGGGACGGTCACGTCGGGAGCCGCCATTGTCCTCGGCGGCCAACTGCAGCAGATTTCCTGGGGAGTCGTCTACGTCGGTTCGGCGGCGTGCCTCGTCCTGGCCGTGGTGGTGCTGATGTCATGGGTGCCCGAGATCCGCGGCGCGGACGCGGTGGACGAGCAGGACGGAGTCGAAGAGGAGCACGGCGACGCCACAGCATGGGGGGCGATGCTTCGGGTCGCCACGCCGGCGCTCGTGACGCTTGTCGTGGTGTCCGGATTGATGCATGCGACTTTGACGCCGTACATCATTTTTACGCAGAAGACCCTGTCCGATCAGGGAGCGGGCACCGCATTGGTCAGCGTGGTCATATCGGCGGGATTCTTCGCCGGCGGGCTCACTCCGCTGCTGTCGGACCGCGCGGATCGGCGCATCGGGTATCGGGTCATCGTCCCGGTGTCTCTCCTGACGCTCGCCGCGGCACTCGGCCTGAGCGGCCTCGGCCTTGTCTGGGTCACCATCGCCGCGTTCCTGGTCCTGGTCGGAATTCCCGAGATCACCGCCGTGATCGTGGACAACGTGTTCAACGAGGCAGTGCCGTCGCGCCACCGGGCGAGCCTGCTGTCGGTGATCGCATTCGTGGAGTCGGCGCTGATCGGCATCGGCTATCTCCTCCTCGGCGCGCTCATGGACGGGCTGGGCTCCAGTGTGGGCATGGCCACCTACGCCGCGGTCCCCCTGCTGGCATGTCTCCTGTGGCTCCCGGTGCTCTTCCGAGGGGCACGGGTGACCACCGAGATCGAGAAGCCCGCCGACCAACAGGCATCCTGAAACAGACCATCTCGAGCAACGCCCCTGCCCGATGGCAGGGGCGTTGCTCGTTGACATGTTGCTCCCAGTCGGCGACGGAGCTGTCATCGCGACGATCGGCGCCAAACGGGAGGGGAAGAATCGCGCCACCGCGGCAGCTGTTCAGCCTGGATCCACCGTTTCTACTGATGCCTGAAGGAAGAAGCGCGGGCTTACGCCGACATTGATCATCGATGACGCAGCCGGGCGGCAGCGGCCAGGATCGGGGTGGTCACGGCGGTAGCGGCGGCGCCAAGTGTGGTGTCGGTGGCCAGGATCAAGCGGACCGTTCTCATTGCAAGGGTGAGGATCTCGCTGCCGCGCTGGCGCATGCCCGCCTCGAACCGGTGCACGGCCTCGGCCGTCGTCGTATCGCCGTCATTGACGTCGCCCAGGTGCTGAAGCAGGGCGGCAGCATCGCGGATTGCCGCGCCGGCCCCCATTCCGGCGGTGGGTGGTGTCGCGTGGACGGCGTCGCCAAGCGCGGTGATGCGGCCTGCAGGCCATGGCGCGAGATCGGTGGCGCGGGTCGAGGCGGCATTGAAGCGGTAGGCGGCCACGCTGTGCGGGTCGGCGCGGGCGATGACCTCGAGGGTGTGCTCGGCCCAGCCCTGCTTGCTGAACCGTCTCAACAGCGCGGCCTGCAACTCGCCGTCGCGCAGGGCGCGCAGAGAGTCGGTCGCGGCAGACTCGGGGAACATGGCGCCCCAGATGTAGGTGGGGCCGGTGGTGACGGACATCCGCAGCTCGGGGGCGTCGAGCACGGCGTTGCCGACCGGGTCGAGGAAGCCGACGTATAGTGCTGCACCCCGTGGGCCGATCGCCAGCCCTGATCGTGGTCCGAGCCGTTGCTGTTCACCGGGACTTAGGTCAGTGCGGAGGGTACGGCCGGAGAACCCGATGATGCCCGCCGGGCTGTTGGTCCGGCCTCCCGCCAGGTGCCGGGCAACCAGGGAGTGGGTGCCGTCCGCGCCCACCACCAGATCCGCCGAGACCTGTTCGGCGTCGGTGAACAGCACTCGGGGTGCGCCGTCGTCACCCCGGCCGACGTCGGACACCGTCCGCCCCAGATGCAGGTCATCGCCGACCTCCTCGGCCAGCAGCATGCGCAGAGTGATGCGGTCGACATCGACGCTGGAATCGCCGCTGAGATCCGGCCCGCGGCCGAGTAGTCGGCCGCGACGGTCCCAGAACGCGTCGCGGTCGCGCAGCCGCAGCGCCGAGGCCGACGCCAGCAGCCGCTGCATGATCTCCGGCGCCACCAACTCACGCAGTGCCGACTGGGCCCGCTCGTCCAGGGTGATGTGGTAACCCCCCGTCGCCGCCACGTCGGTGTCGCGGTCGAACACCGCCACCTCGAACCCCCTGCGGCGCAACCCCGCCCCCAGTGCGAGTCCACCGATCCCACCACCGACCACGACAACACGCATACCCATTCGTCCTCTTCCGTCACTGTTCGCCTGCACGGGCACTCAACAGTGGCACCGGTAGTGGACACTGAGTGGCCACTACCGGGGATGATGGGACGATGGCGAACACCTCACGACGGGCATTGCGGCTACTGTCCCTGTTCGGATCGCGCCGCCTGTGGCCACTACGCGAGCTCGCCACCGCGCTCCGGGTCAGCGAGCGCACCGTCCGCCGTGACATCGAGACCCTGCGCGAACTCGGATACCCGATCACCACCGTCCACGGACCCGATGGCGGTTACCAGCTCGGCGCAGGGCACACCCTCCCTCCGCTGGTGTTCGACCACGATCAGGCCCTCGCGGTCGCGGTGGCCCTACAAACCGCGCCCAGCACGGTATTCGGCCTGGAAGACGACGCGGCGCGGGCGCTGGTCACCCTGGAACAGGCCATGCCCGCTGCGCTGCGGGAAACAATGAGATCCCTACGCCTGACCAGATTGCAGAACTACTGGGAGTTCCCCGCACCCCCCATCGACTCGACCGCGCTCACCGCCGTGGGGGCCGCGGTGCGCCACCGCCACGTACTCGTCACCGAAACGCTGCGCCCCGACGGCTCACGGCCCGAAACCGGCGACGACAACTTCCCGCCCGCCCGCCGCATCGAGCCCCACCATCTGGTCGTCTGGGCCGGCCGGTGGTACCTGGTCGCCTACGACCTTGGAGACCACCAGTGGCGAGTGCACCGTGTCGACCGGCTCCGCCCCCGCCCCACGACACACCCCTTCAGCCCGCGCGAGCTCCCGTACGACGACCTCGCTCGCTTCGTCATGAGCAGTCACGATCGCGGTGACACCGCCGCCGCCTGGCAGTGCACCGGCAGCGCCCGACTCAACTTGCCGGCCGGCATCGTCGCCCGCTGGGCACCGGGCGGCTCGGTCGTCGAACACCTCGACACCGAGCACTGCCGCCTCACCCTCGGCGCCTGGTCCTGGGCCGGCATCGCCGGGATCCTCGCCACCTTCGATGCCGAACTCACCGATCTCCGCCCGCCCGAACTCGCACACGCGTGCAACCGACTTGCCTATCGATTGGCCATCGTCGCGGCCGTCGAGATGTGGAAGGAGGCGACCTGGGCCGATGTAAAAGAGCCAGGGCGGCCTGCGGGGGCTACATCTGCTTCGAGGAGGCGGGCTTCACCCGACGGCCGCCCACAGGACGCACCTGGGGCCGACGCGGCCGCACCCCGGTCGTGACGGTGAGCGGGCGGCGCTCGGGACGCCTGTCGGTGGCCGGGGTGATCGCCATGCGGCCCGGCTCCCGCGCCCGTCTGTGCCACCGCCTGCGCACCCACCCGGCAGGCAAGGGCAAGCGCAGCAGTATGGGCGAGCGCGACTTCATCGCGCTGATTGACGGCGTCCACCAGCTCGTCAAGGCACCGATCGTGCTCGTGTGGGACCGGCTCAACACCCACGTTTCCCACGCCATGCGCGAACTGATCGTCGAACGGGACTGGCTGACGGTGTTCCTGCTACCCGCCTACTCGCCCGACCTCAACCCCGTCGAGTGGGTATGGGCACACGTCGAACGCAGCCTGGCCAACCTCGCCGTGGTCGCCCTCGACCGGCTCGAAATCCTCGTCCGCAACCGTCTCAAACGCCTCCAGTACCGGCCCGACACCCTCGACGGCTTCATAGCCGGCACCGGCCTGACCCTCGACAACCCAACGTCACCCTGACAAGCCGAAGTCAGTATCCAGGGAGCCGAGCGACGTGAGTAGACCTGTGTTCATCACACCCAGCACCAGCACCGCGCCCAGAATCACGATCGAGATTGCCGGGCAATTCTGCGGACCCACGCACTTTCGCCGGCGGGTCGGCGGCGGAACCATCCAGCGACGTGGTGCATGCGACCGCCGCGACGCGTTCGCGTACGCAGGGCCCTGTACGGACCGTCCTGATGATCGCGCTCGCACTGACCGCCGTCAGAGCATCAAGCCACTGGCTGCGCCAGACGCGGTGCAGCACTGGAGGATTACGGCGCCTACCGCGCTGAGACCATCACCCCGGGCGCTGCGGCCTCCCCTTCATCACGGGGGGAGGCCGCGGTCATGTCTAGTGCCGGATCAGGCAACGTTTGCCCTGTTGACGACGGCGCGTAGGCGTTGGTCGTCGGCGTGACGGTTTCGCCAGATGATGTAGCGGCGGATCATGCTGCCCTGTTCCTTGTGGGTGGCATGGTCGGTGCCGTCGAGGGTGAAGTAGCGCAGGGCCGTGAACTGGGCCTCGATCCGGTTGAGCCAGGAACTGTTGGTGGGGGTGTAGGCGATCTCGAGCACCATCTGGGCCCGCCGCCAGGTCACCACCGAACCGGTGCCTCGGCGGATGATCCGCAGCAGTCGCTGCCCCTCGTCGTCGTCGATCTCGCGTACGCGTACTCGTTCTGCCACCCCGCCAGAGTGACGGCCCCGCGCCGTCCGACACAGCGACCAGGCGGCGTGTCACATCACAACAGGGCAAACGTTGCTTGATGCGGCACTAGCTCCTGCAGCCGTCCGTCGCCGAACCGCACCCGGTAGCGGCCGTTCCCGAGCGGCATGGCCCGCGGCAGGTCGTGGCAGATGGGCGGCGCGGCCCGGCGGCTGAAGGTGAGCCAGTACATGCTCCGTCCCGGCGACAGGCCCCGAAGCGGCTCCTGTTCGAAGGCGGCCTCGACGAGTTCGTGCAAGCCGGTGTCCCCAGTGCGCGCGGCGGCATCGCGCAGCTGGCGCCACCGCACCGGCACAGCCTCGCCACGCTCGTGGGCTTCGGCCAGCTCCCAGGTCCGCAGGAAGGGCCACTGGGCGACGAGTTCGCCCACCCGAGGCCCCTCCAGCCAGGAGTGCAGCGCCCCGACAACCTCGGACAGATCCGGGGTACTGCCGGAAGCCATGCGGACACCGCCGGTCCAGCAGTCGACGATGAAGTAACGCTCGCCGAGAGCCATCAGGACGTTCGCCCCGTGGTTGTCGGATTCCACGCGCGCGGCCACATGGCGCCAGCCTGGTGAGGACGTGAGCTCGACCGCGAGGCCGTGGCCCGCATCATCGGCCACCGCCTGCAGGGCGTTCTGCAAGGAACCGGCCTGAACGACCTCGGGATATAGCGTCACGTACTCGTGCATGGGATTGTTCGGCGCTGCGGCACCGGCAAGCTCGTACATGCCATGGAGTCTGCCAGGACGGCGAACCACCATCACCGCTGCTTCACTCCCGGTAACTTCCGTAGACCCTGCCGTTTCCGCTGGCCACAGCAACTGAGTGGGGAGCGAAGAGCGATACCGGGGAATTTTCGGGATCCGCATCAGCGTGCCCCTCTCGGCCGCCGTGAATCGTCTCTCATGGTCAACGTCGATTACGTGCGTCGGTTGTGCAGGCGTACGAGTCAGTGGGGGAGAAGTGCCCCGGGGCGCAGGGGGGCGCCGAAGACCTGCAGGACGAGGGTGCGGTGGGCTGCGTGCAGGGTGCGCACGGCGGCCCGGGTCAGGCCGGGCTTGGGTGGTTCGATGCCGTCGCGGGTGCGGCCGGGTTTTGTGGGGATCCAGAGGTATCCGGGGTCGGTGCCTTCGAGCTGGGCGGTGATGCCGGCGCGGACGTCGAGCCAGCGGCGCAGGACGTCGGCGGTGTCCTTGTCGAGTGGGTGGGGTCTGCTGTGCAGCTCTACCTGGGGGAAGGGACGGTGCTCGAGGTCGACGTCGGCGACGTCCAGGGCGTGGAGTTCGGGCACGGAGCGGCCGGTGGCGGCGACGAGCGCGGCCACTGCGGCGGTACGCAGGGACGTTGCGGCGTTGGCGCCCACGGGGCGCTTCACCGCGAGGGTGCGCAGCAGCTTGTGGGCCTCCTCGGGCTCGAGCCAGTCGCCGTGTCCGGCGGGCGGGAGTTCCAGGCGCAGGGGAAGGCCGAGGTGTTCGGCGAAGGCGTTCCAGGTTTGTATGCGGGCGCGCTGGGAGTTGTAGGAGGCGGCGGCGTCGGGGCCGAGGAGGGTGTTTCGGCGCCGTGTTTCGCCGGCGGCCGCGGCGGCGAGCCAGGCGTCGGCGTGCACGAGGTCCATGAGCTCGGCGGTGGTGATCGCGGCCGTCTTCTCTGCGGCCAGGGCGTGCTCGAGGTACTCGTTGAGGAGGTGGCCGCGCAGGCGCTGGGTCTCGTAGCCGTACCCGCGCTCGGCGAGCTCGCCGAGGAAGCCATTGATGGCATCGAAGGCGTCGTCGTGGCGGCGCGGGGCGGTCGGCATGCGCACAGGGTACGGAAGCCCGTACCCGCATTCTGGATAACAGCAAGAAGCGCCACAGGCACCCTCCCCCGTTCGGCTGCTGCTTTCGTGTCGGTCCGTGTCGGACCGAATCGCAACGTCCCGGTCCGGTACGGTCTTCGCGCCCCCCGGCCTCCCGGGACGGGTCCCTGCGGCCCGCCGGGGAGCCCCCCTGGGCTTCTTGCTGTTATCCAGACCTTGAAGTTGGTCGGCGCCCGCGGGGAGGTCTATTGCTCGCTCGACTCCCCGGGGGCGCGTCACCTCTACAGACGGGGCAGACCCCCGAAGTGTTACACCGGCGTTGGCGCCGGCTTCTACGGCATCCACTCGGACGCACTCCGCATGCCCTGCCCGGTCGCCGTCCCTAGAGTCGGGATCGAGGCGAGGAAACCTGAAGAACTTCACGGGACCTCTCATCAGTGCCGCAGCCAACACGCGCCCACAAGGAGGAAACCGTGCTAGACCAAATCCGCATCCCCGTCACCCAAGTCAGAGCGCGTCAGCACATGGAGGTCAATTATGTGGAGGGCGCCAGTGTCCCAAGCAATCGCCTCCTCATCTACACGGGAATTCTCGACTTCGCATTCCCCGCGAACGGATTTGCCGGTGGCGACAGACCCATCGACGCCCTCGTGACCTCATTCATCCCCTTCGGCGGTAACGAGGATGGGAAGCTGCAGCGATGGCTCCCCGAAGAGCCGCCGGAAGCAGTAGTGAAGTGCTCAGTCGCGGGCTTCAGAGTATGCACGGCAGACGACGACGACGAATTCGGTGCAGCGCTCGTCAACAGTGCCCGGGTGATCATGAGTAGGGAACAAGTATTGAGCTCTGACGCCACCGGCGTCTCCCCGAGCGTGCCATTGCTGAAAGTCGGCATCACAGCACGGGGAGGAAACTTTCTCAGAATCGCGTACCACGTAACGATTAAGGGTCCACACCCAGATACACCGATTTTTGACCCTGGCAATGCACGCCCACAGGGTTAACCACTTTGCCATGCTTCTCATCGATTCTTGAGACAGCGCCCGCGAACAATCGGCGCGGCACGCGTCAACTCCAGGCCACGCAGCACCACAGACCCTCTCATTCCTTCCGCTCAGTGAGCACGGGCCCGAACCCCAGCCACCTCGGCTCGAGCGTCTGCGGCTCCTGACCGGTGACCTCAGAAGCCCTCCGCACGACACGCCGCAGGCCTTCGCGCCGATCCTCGGGACAGCGGATGCCAGCCTGGACGTCGGCGAGGACGGGACGCAGCGCGTACGCCCATCTCCACCCGGCCCTGCGTGCTGGTCTGTTGGTGCCGGTCCTCGATGTGCAACCAGTCCGCCGCGTCCAGCCCCTTCCCCATGGCGAGCTGGTCGACCTCGTCGCCGATCGGCTGCCCGCCAGCCGTCCACACGTACCAGATGCGGGTACCGCCGTCCGGCCGGCGGAAGATGAACCAGAGGAACATCTCCAGGTCGAAACCTGCGGCAATGCCGTCGGCCACAGCCTTCTCAACCGGCGTGGGATCCCACCTGGGAAGCAGAAGGACGGTTGCCGAAGGGGCGAGTGGGTGGTCATTCGCCGAGCGTAGGACAGCGGACTGACACCCGTGCGGCTGTCAGCTCCTCAGCTCGGCGCGCGCCTTCTGCAGCTGCTCCACCGTCACGGTGCCGGCGGCCGGCAGGCCTGCGCTCTCCCAGGCGCCCTGGGCACGGGCGACAACTCCGTCGGCGTCGTCCAGGAGGACCTTCTTCGCGACGTTCACCGAGATCGCGCCGTCGCCGAGGTCCATCAGGTGGGCGAGCATACGCACGTTGTGCTGCTGGTTGCCGCTCTTCGGCTCGTTGTACCGGTAGACGAGCACCCACCGGCCGACCAGGGCGCGGGCCCGCTCGATGAGCTGGCGGCCGCGGTCGGTCTCCTGCTGCTCAGTGCGGATGTGCTCCGCCTCGCCGGACGGCGGCCGCAGGGTGAGCAGACCGCGGCGGCTGGACTCCTCGATCTCCACCTTCTCCAGGAACGCGACGAACGTCTTGGCGCTCTCCATGCGGCGGCCTTCGTCACGGCTGTGGGCCGTGACGGTCGGCTCGGGGCGGGGGTTCGCATGTGGCGCACCGTGCAGGCCGGAGGGGGTTTGTGTCCCGGCATGCACGGTGCGCGGCCCGGCGGGGGTCAGGGGGAGGGGGCCGGGCGACCGACGGCAGTTGGGGCTGCCGTCGGAGCGTGAGGTGCTCGCCGACCAGTTGGAGCGAACCAGTCGGCGAGCAAGCTGGGCACTCGAAGCGGGAGCAGTGCGACCCCCGGTGAGTGCTTCACACTCTGGGAGACGTGCCAGCCCTGCGAAGTGTTACGCCGCGGCGGAAGTTCTTTTGCGGGCCTGCCCGGCGTTGGGGACTAGCGGGGCAGTGGTTGGCGGTAGCGCTGGTTCCGGTTCACGCGTCGCACAAACGAGGAGATGTGAGAGGCGTACTGGGAGGTCGGCCCCCGAGCAGTTCGCCCAGGTCGGCTCTCGCGGAACCCCTCTCGCAACCGTTGAGTTTTGCGAGGCAATTCTGAGGACCGCCACCACAAGCCCGTGACCTGCGGAGGTGAGGGACGGAGGAGATACGCGAGAAGGGGGCCACTTCGTGACGCTCAGTTAGATCTCGCTGCGATGTGTGGCGACATGCTGGGTGATTGTCCGGGGTGCCGGGCACGCCCATCTCGTCCAGGACCGGGCCCTGGAGGAATCCAGGGCCCGGCGTCACGGGTATGCCCTAGGCGTACGGGCAGATCGCGGGTTTAGCCACAGACTGAGGCAATGCAGACATTGATGTTCTTGATCGTGACGCTGGGGTTGAAGGACTTATAGGTGTTGACCGTCGCGTTCTTCAGAGCCGTGATGTTGACGGAGGCATTGTTGAGATTGTTCTCCAGCACGCTGAGCTCGTTGTCGGTCAGCGTCCGGTTACCGGTGATCTTCACGACAACCGGACCCGTGTTCGTGTTGTTGCAGGTGACTACGTTGGCGAGGCCGTTGCTGCAGCTGTAGTGACCTGTAGCGGACGCCGTGGAGGCACCACCCAGCAGAGCAGGGACCAGACCCATGAACACAGCGACGGGAACAAGCTTCTTCACGATGACTGTCTTCCTCTCGCGTGACCGAACCTGAGTTCTCTAGGCCGTACCTGTCAGGGATGACCAAGAGGACCCAGGGCTTCCAAGGCCTTGGCCTTGCCACGGGCACACCGGCTCAATCCCGGCTAGGAAGATGCAACCCAAATAGGGTGACTCCTGTTCACCTGTGCGAGAACTCCAACGGGGCCGGGCCTACCCTGCTCCCCGTCCTCTCCTTTCCATCCCCGCCGCTCCCACCGCTGCAGCGGCATCTCCTGCCAGATGAGGCGTCCTGTGCCGGGCGCGCGGCCTCGTTCTGCGCGCGGCCCGGCCTTGGCCTCTGCGCCGGCTGAGAACGCGTCGCCCGCGTCAGCACCCGCGACCAGCACCCCGAAGCCCCTCCAACTGCCTGGAGGGGCTTAGCGCCATCCGCTGCGCGATTGGTCCCCAAGGCCGCTGCCGGTCCTGTGACACCCCCCTTGTCTACTACGTCTGTTATGTGCAAATCTTCACGCCCGAGCAGATTGTCCCTCGGCCCGACCGACGAGCACACCTCGCCGCCGAACGTCCGGAGCTGCCGTGAGCGTCCTGTCCGAACTCGGGGGTCGAGTAGGAACCACGCAGAGAGTGCGGTTTGTTGTCACATGATTTGACACCCCGCCAATGTGCCGACGTGGCGGGGTGATCGCCTGGGTGCCGGTCGAATGGCGAGCGGGGGCTGAATCGCTCGATTACGCCCCCTCGGGTCGATCCAATGAGCCGACCCGGGCATAGCGGGGCAAACTGCGCGTCGATCCAATCAGGTCCGCTCCGCATTTGCGCCTCCCCTTTTCGCCCCCTTACGGTCACGTCTCGCCGCCGCCGGAACGACCAAGAGGGAGACGAAGGGTGACGGACCGCCTGTAACGCGTCGGGACCTCTTTGAAGGTCCCGTACGCATCGGCCTGCTCGTCAGTCAGGAATTCCACCGGCACGCGGTGACCGTAGCCACGCCACGAGCCCGTTCAGCGAGCTTGTCCCGAACTGCCCCACGACCACCGATCGCTGTGCTAGCCGACCAAGATCAATCTCACCGTTAACCGCTGCACCGCTGCTACTCACGGCCGGACACGCGGTGAGGCTCTGGCCGTCTCGAGCTCGCCAGGTGACACCACCCGCTCGTATGCGCGTGAGAGGGCCTCCTCGGTTCTTGTTTTCCGATACTGTGCACAAGTCGGTAAACACGCAACGTGCATAATGGACACGGGATGTGACGGACCGGAAGGGGCGCCGATGAGCGGCGGCGCGTGGGCGGACGGCGACGCACCGAGCGCACTCGACGCACCGACGGGCTGGGGCGACGCGGCAGACGTGCCGAGTGCGTTCGACATCCTCGACGAGCCGCTGGCCCACCCCGGGTGGGGGGCCGCAGCGGATGTGCCGGACGCGCTGGCCGACCCGCTGGCCGAGCTGCCCGGCCCGCGGCGGGTCATCACCCCGTCCGGGCGTACGCTCGCCGCGGCGACCGCGCGCCGGATCCGGCTGGCCACCCCGGCCAACACCCGGCGCGGCCGCGAGTCGCGGGCCGCGCTGTTCGTCACCTGGTGCCGGGAGCACGGCCGGCTGCCCGGCGACCCGGGCACCGTGCCGGACTACGTCGCCTTTCTCGCCGACCGCGGCCACCAGCCCGAGACGCTGGAGACCTACGCTGGCACCCTCGCCCACGTCCTCGCTCTGAACGGCTCCCCGCTGGATGCGGAGGATCGCTCCTATATCTCCGCGGTGGTCAACCATCGGGCAGCCGAGGCGGCCGCCGACGTGGACGGGGCAGGCGACGCGCTGCAGGCCACCGCGTGCAGCCGGGAGGACCTGGCCGCGATGCTCGCCACCCTCGACCGCACCACCGTGGCCGGCCGGCGCGACGCGTGCGCGCTCACCCTGGCCTGGTACATGGCTGGACGGGCCTCCGAACCGGCCTCGATGAACATCCGCGACGTCACCGAGGACGTCGCCGAAGTCATCGACGCTTCCGGCACGCTCGTGGAACTGCCCGCGCTGGTCATCACCCTGCGCCGGTCCAAGACCAACCCGCACGGCCGCACGGTGGATCGCGTGCGGATCGTCGCCCAGGACGACGTCACCTGTCCGCTGGCCGCCTGGCGGGCCTGGCGTCAGGTGCTCGCGGCCGCCGAGGTGGAGCGCGGTCCGCTGCTGCGGCGGGTGAAGAACGACAAGCTCACCACGGCGGGACGGCGGTCGGCGGATCCGGACCGGGCGGGCGGTATCGGGGATCGCACCATCCGCAACCTGATCCGCTCTGCCGCGGCGGCCGCCGGCCTCACCCGGGCACTGAGCCTTGAGGAGCGGCGGCTGCTGTCGACGACCGCCGAAGCCGAGCAGCTCGCCGCCCTGGCCGAAGCGGAGCGGGAGGCCTTCGCCGCCGATCGGCGCCGGGCCCGTCGGCTGCTGCGGCACTCCATGCGCCGCTACAGCGGACACAGCATGCGCCGCGGCCACGTCCGCCACCTGCAAAAACTCGGCACACCCCGGCACATCATCGAAACCCACTGCCGCTACGTGCCCGGCTCCAAAGCCCTCGCCCGCTACCTCGACGACACGCTGCCCTGGCAGGACAACCCCACCGTGGCCATGCGCCGGGCGCCGGGTCGGCCCGGCGCCCCTCGGGGTGCGTGACTGCGGCACGGCGGTCACACCGTGATTGCGCGCATACGTCGCATTGACGCGACGCATGCGCGCAAAGAGCGCACCTTGCATGACTCCAGACACATCCGACGGCCCCGGTTGGGGTGCCGTTAACGAACGGCGCAACCGACGTGCAGCTGCGCGTGATGCTTTGGAGTGTTGGAGTTCGAGGTCAGCGGCTGGCGGGGCCGCGGTCGGTGATTCATAGGTTGGTCAGCGCAGAATGTCGGCCCAGTGAGCCAGGACCGTAGGGAGCTCCTCGGCATCCACCCAGGCCCGGAACAACTGGTCTGCGGAGCCCCGGTTCTCCGGGTTGCCAAAGTAGGCGCCGACGATCGCACGGTCGTGCATGAGAGCGTCATCCCGCACTCCGAACTGCTCCTTCCACACGAGCACGTACCCCTGGCGGTAGGTCAGCGGTCCGATCTCGTACACGTCCTTGGCTTCGATGTCTCCGGGGTCTCCGTTTATGTTCATGGCTCGGACCCTAGGCCGGACCTGCTGCCACTGGAGCAAGTTGGAGTGATCCAGCCAGACGGAGGGCTCATTCCCGCCCGCGCCCATCTCCACCTCGCTGTCCGGGCTGGTCAGCGCCTTGAAGTGGGTACAGGGCGGCGGCCGCCGGGCTGACACGCGAACTGAACCTCGAGGAGCGGCGGCTGCTGTCGACGGCAGCAGAGACGGAAGAGCTCGCCGCCCTGGCGGAGGCCGAGCGGGAGGCCTTCGCCGCCGAGCGGCGCCGGGCCCGTCGGCTGCTGCGGCACTCGATGCGCCGCTACAGCGGGCACAGCATGCGCCGCGGCCAGGTCCGCCACTTGCAACGGCTCGGTGTGCCCCGGCACATCATCGAAACCCACTGCCGCTACGTGCCGGGCTCCAAGGCCCTGGCCCGCTACCTCGACGACGCCCTGCCCTGGCAGGACAACCCCACCCTGGCCATGCGCCGCCGCGCGGCCGCCCGGCCCGGCTGGGCCCTGCAAGGTGTGTGACCGGCCTCACGCGCGTGGGAGACGGTGGGGGTTGCGGGGCTAACCCTGCGCTCCTCCAAGGTCGGTGCGCTCGCCGATCGGCGGGCGTTCCGACCCCCTTGGAGGCCTGCTATGTCCCCCGCTCCCGACAACCGCACCGCGCTCGCCGTCGTTGCCGTCGGCTCCGCCCTCGCGGTGATGGTCGCCGTCCAGGCTCCCGCCCTGATCCCGGCACTGAGCCTGGGCCTGCTCACCTGGGGTGCGCTGTATCTCTTCCTCCGGCTGTGACCCAGTCCAGACGTTGAGGACATGGGAGCCGAACGCGCGGTGACACTGCCGCGCGTACCGGCGAACGCCTACGGCGTCCCGGAGACCTGAGCGAATAGTTCGCCGATTTAGTTTCCGGATTAGCTTCGCCAATAGTGCTGCGAATATTCACGGAAATAAGAACGCGCACATGTGAGTAAATTAGTGCCGTGAATCTGCTACGGTAGCCACCAACAGTCCGCGCTAAGAGGTGTGAGCCCCGTACCCGCCTGCAAGCTCGGCACGGGGCCCACGGCAGGCGTCGACTCACGAGGACCCACCCGCCCAGGTGGGTCCTCGTCACGTTCGCCGAGGTCGCAACCTCACAACTCCCGCCACACGCACAGCGTGTAGTAGGCGAGTTGAACGATCACAACCACGGGCCGCAGCGCGCGAGGAACTCGCGCCCGACGACGGCGACGTGTGGTCTTCACCGGCCTGGGGCCCTCGGGCTCCGGTCCGGCATTCACCGCCTTCACCTCCCTTCACGGTCCGGCCTCGCGTGCCCGCGAGACAGCCTTTAAGGGGGTAGCGGAAAGGCTACACCAACGGTGATGCGCGAATACCTTGTTACCTCAAGTGGCAGGGCTTTAGTCAGGTAAAGTTCTTCATGTCGTGCGGGGTGGTCTGAGAAATGCATTCCGCACGAAGGCGCAGGTCGTTCAGGCAGGTGGTTGCCCCCGGCGTACCTCGACTTTGCAGACCTCTCGCAGAACCAAACGCCCCTGACGGTGGCACAGGTCACAATCTGGCTGGGCCGGTTGGCTCACCGCGGTACGGTCCCCACCGTGAACAACGAGCGCGTGCATCAGAGCGGACTGGAGCAGGTGGCAGCGCGAGCATGCTGACCTCCTGGGACTCCTTGTCCGCACCGGCCAGGTCGTCGTCCTTGCCATAGAAGAGGTCCTTGTTCGCGGAGTTCCAGTTCTCCACCACCTGCAACCCCTCGTGGATCACCCGGCGCATCTCGACGTCGGCGGGGTAGTCGCAGACGAACAATGTCCGCACCGTCCGGCTCAGTTCCTCGATCGCCCGGTATGTCGGGTGCTTCGGCGCTCCCCGGGTAAACCCGTGCAGGACCTGCTCGGCCTCGGCGGTGCCCAGGCGCCGGGCGGTAACCCCGCAACGACTCGAGCAGCGGCACGGATGCCTGGCTCCGCCCGCTCAGTCGGAGTAGTGCGGTGGTTGCTTCATCAGCTCAGCAGCTCGGCACGCGCCTTCTGTAGCTGCCCGACCGTGACGGTGCCGGTGCCCGGCAAGCCTGCGCTCTCCCACGCTCCCTGGGCGCGCGCCACGACGCCGTCGGCGTCGTCGAGGAGGACCTTCTTCGCGACGTTCACGGAGATCGCGCCGTCCCCGAGGTCCATCAGGTGGGCGAGCATGCGCACGTTGTGCTGCCGGTTCCCAGTCTTCTCCTCGTTGTACCGGTAGACGACCACCCACCGCCCCACCAGGGAGTGGGCCCGCTCGATCAGTTGGCGGCCGCGGTCGGTCTCCTGCTGCTCGGTGCGAATGTGCTCGGCGTCGCCGGACGGGGGCCGCAGAGTGAGCAGGCCCCGGCGGCTGGACTCCTCGATCTCGACCTTCTCCAGGAGCGCGACGAACGTCTTGGCGCTCTCCAGCCGGTCGACGTCCTGCGCGGCTTGCTTGGCAATCATGTGAAGGTCAACGGTGAGGGTGTGCACGCGGCGGCCCCAGGCGGCTTCCTCACCGGACGGGCAGGGGCCAGCGGCCTGGGCGGCGGCGATCACGAGGCTGTAGTCCACGACCCCATCATGGCGCGCCGCTGTGACAGGCCGGGACGTGTGCGGTTATGCGGTGCTGTTGTCCGAGGTGGACGGGCGGACGCGGTACATGCTCAGCAGTTTGTCGAGCACCTTCACTTGATCGTTGGTGCTCGTGTTCTCGGGTGTCTGGCCCTCGGCGAGTTGTCGCGCAAGGTGCAATGCCGTGCCGAGATTGGGCTTGTCCTGGTTGTAGAGGAGGATCTCGGCGGTTCCATTGCACGGGAGAGCCGGCGGCAGATGCCCTATGCGCTGGGCAGCGAGCTGCTTCTGGATGCCCGCCACCACTCGCCTCATGGCCTTCGTCGTGCCGGTGAGTGGCAGGAGCTCACGCAGCTGCCACCGGACGAACCCGCCCTCGGAGTCGATGAGTTGAGGAAGGTCGTCCCAGGCCGTGACGGTTGTCATTCGGTGTCCTTCTGCAGTGTGGTCTTGATGGCGGTGAAGAAGATCTCGACCAGCTCGCGCGGCATCTGGTAGCCCTGGACCTTTCCGAAACCGGGGCCCCGCGGCTCGATGGGCGGCTGCATACCCTCCGGCCACCAGCCCTTGCGAACCCCGCGCTCGAGCGCCTGCTTCAGCGGTGCGCTGTGGCCGCGAAGGCTGCTCTCATCGTTGTCGCGCAGCGCGTCGGCCGGCACGAGACCGTCCCGGACGGCGGCCTCACGGAGGATCCGCTGCGCGCGGGCGGGCACCGCGGCGTAGAAGCGTTGCGCGCGTTCCACGGTCCACTCGGTGTCGAGTGTGACGCTGGCGGCGTGTTTCGCGAGCAGCTCGAGCACGTCCTTGCGGAACTCGTCGGACGGTTCCTTGATGCTCAGCACGATTTCCATGGGGCGCCTTTCGTTACATCAGACGCGGGTGAGAGCGAGCTGACGAGAGGTCACACGCTACGCGGTGCGGGCTCGGCTGTTAGCTGTTTGGCCACGTTCGCATGAACGAGATTCGTGTTACCTCAGGTAGCCGACCATAAAACCAATTGTCGTCGGTAACCTTGGCGGGACGTCAGAACAGCATCCCCAGGGGGTAACGCGTGTCCTTCCGAGACTGGCTCATGCGCTTCGTCGACGACCAGGACCCCATCGGCGACCTCGCCCGCGACGTGCGGGACGACGCCGAATGGCCGGAGTTCGACGAAGGAGTTGAGTCCCTGCGGCTCTACAACGAGTACCTCGAGGACTGCGGCGCCGTCGACGGCGCGCTGGAAGCCCTGGACGACGCCTGGCACCTCTACCAAAACCGGTGGGCCTGGCAGCAGCGGCAGCGGCAACTCCGGGAACTCAAGGACATCCGGGCCTACTGCGACCTGGAAGACCTCGGTGTCCGGCTGTACCTCGATGACCGCGTCCGGTACCGCGGCCGAGAGGGAACCATCGCCGACACCGCCGGCCGGTACCTTCTCGTCCTCCTCGACGGCGAGCAGAGGCCGACCCGCTGTCACCCGACCGCGAACATGGAGTACGAGACGAACGCCGGCTGGGTGAAGCCGCCCCCGAGGCCCCCGTTCGCGGCCGCGCCCGGGAGAGGCCAGTGACAACCGTCGTCGACGAGGTCACCGCGCTCACCTGGTACGCCTTCATTCGCGACCGTATGGAAGAGGGACGGCAGGCCGCCATCAGGCATCAAGACGAGGCTGCGATGACCGAGTACCGCACGCAGCGCCGCGCCGTCATGCGGGAACACCGCGACTTGCTCGACGCGCTTGCACGTGGGGACAACGCCGCGGCGGAGGACCGCCTCTGGGCTCTGCGGAACCGGGCGTCGAAGTGGCAGGCGCACCCGGAGTATCCGGTGCCGATCTCCGACGGCACCATGCCCTGCCCCGTGGCCGCACCCGAGACGGGGCACCCGTGCACGAAGCGCATCCCGTCGGGGTGGGCCGCGTACAAGGGGCATGCTGGCGGCCACTTTTGGCAGGACCCGAAGGTTGCCGAACTGGAGGCAGGGGGCGCCCACTACGACCCCGCCGTCCTTCTCTCCGGGCAGCCGACCAAGTGGCACCTGCCGGGGGACTGCACGCCTGGCTGCTGGAAGTGGCGGGACTGATGAGCCTCCGCGACCAGGACGAGGACGACGTCGTCGACGCTGAACTCGTCGCTGACGAGCGTCTACCCGTCCCGGCCGCGAGGCCGAAGCCGGAGTACCTCGTCGATCAGCACACGGTGCTCCGGCCTGGCCAGGCGATCCCGACCGACGACGGGCCCGTGTGGACCGAGCGAGACCTACGGATCTCCGAGGAGACCGCGCGGGACCTGGAGGACGCCGAGCCGGAGAACACTGGGGAGGCCCGCGAAACAGCGATGCGGCCCTTCCGGGCCTGGTGCGCGGTGCAGGGCAGGGTGGCGAAGCCGTGTACCACGGCGACCTACACCGAGTACGGCCGTTATCTGATCAGCCGGGAGCTCAAGGTCGGCACGATCCGCAGCTACATGAGTCTGATCCGCACGTCGATGCCGAAGGGGCAGCAGCCGGACAACTCCCTGTACCTGCGGCTGCTCAAGAAATACCGGCAGGAGAACAAGCGCGCATCGCGGAAGCGCCAGGCGTTCCCCATCACGCTGCCGTACCTCGTGCCGATGATGCTCAAGGCCGAGGAGGTCGGCCGGCCGATCGGCTGGCGAGACGCCGCGCTGCTTGCCTTCGGGTACCGATTCCTGTCCCGGCGTATCGAGGCAGCCGACATCGAGATCGAAGACCTCACCATCACCGACGGCCTGATTGTGGTGTGGCTCGCCAAGGACAAGGCCCACCAGGACGAAGAGCAGAAGATCCACCTGCGCGACCGCGCAGACCTGCAGCTCGTCCCACGGATGAGGCGCTGGCTCGCCCACCTCGCCTCCCTCGGCGTGACCACAGGGCCGGTGTTCCGGCACCTGCAGAAGGACGGCAAGCTCGCCAATCGCACCAACGCCACCAAGCGCGGCGACCACCTGCGCGGGCACACGGTCAACGAGCGGGTGAAGCACTGGTTCACCAAGGCCGGCCTCATCACCGACGGGCGGCCCGTCACCGCCCACGGCCTGCGCGCCGGTGGCGCCACAGACCTCGGACTCGCCGGGGCCACCGACCAGGAACTGGAAGAAGCCGGCCGGTGGCGGCCAGGATCGGCCATCCCCCGCCGTGACTACGTGCGCCCCGCCCAGCAAGCCCAGCGGGATCCGTTCAGCAAGGTGCCGCTGTACGGTAGCGCGCCGGAAGTTGGGTGAACGTCCCTACGTAGAACGGTTCTTGAGGAGCACCTGATAGGTCGGGGCGTCCTTCCACGGACGGCTGTGGCCGACCAGTTGATACCCGAGGCTCCCGTAGAGGGCGAGTGCTGGCTGTGCCTCGGGGCGTACGGCCAAGGTGACGCGTTCGGCCTCTTGGTTGTCGACGAGCCCGTCATGGAGGTGGCGAGCCAGGCCGCGCCGACGGAAGTCGGGAAGTACGGCGAGTTCCATGATGACGAATGTGCGATGCCCGTCCTCGCGGGTGACCGGGTCCTCGAGTTCGGCGTCGAGCAGCCCGTCCCACCAGGTGGTGACGGACTGAAGGGGGTAGCCGTACGCGAAGCCGGCCGGGTGTCCGTCCTGCTCGGCACAGACGAGCCGGAACCCGCGCGCAACGCGTTCGCGCTGGAAGCGCTCGAGGAAGTCGGCCACGTCGCGCGGGCCTTCGTTGTACGGCGGCTCGGCGAACACCGTCTCGTAGATCGGCAGGATCTCGCCGAGTGCGTGCTCGGCCCCCTCACTGTTGATGACCGTGGTGATCCGTACGTCGTCGCTCGTGTCCACCTGGGCTCCTACGTGATGGGCGGCAGAGTCGCGGGATCAGCAGCGGTGAGTGCCTGCCGGGCTGTGCCGAGAAGGTCACGGGCCCGCCCGGACGACACCTCGGTCAGGAGGGCTTCACCGTGCACGATATGGTGCGCGGCCTCCTCTCGCTCGCCTGCGTCGATGAGGGCGTTCGCCAGGTTTCCCCGCCCGAGGGCTTCATTGCGGGCGTAGGTGGCTTCCTGACGCTCGAGGGAGCGCCGTAGCCACGTCACCGCGGCGCGGTGATGCCCCGCCTGTGAGAAGAGCTCGGCCTGAGCGGTGGCGATTTCGGCAGGCCCGTGGAAAAGCGTCCAGTCCGGGGCCGGGCGAGATCCCTGGTCCTGCTCGTACAGGCGCGCAGCTTGGGAGAGGGTCTGCCGGGCTGTGGTGTGGTCATCGAGGATGGCGAGGGCGCGGGCCTGGCGGGTGACGAGGATCGACAGCAGCGACGGCGGCGCCCACGGCTCCGCGAGATCGTACGCGCGGCCCGCCTGGTCGAGGGCGCTGCGAGGATCCTGCTGCCGCAGGGCAAGCAGGGATTGTGAGGCGAGGACCACGACAGCGAGGGAGTCGTCGCGCAGTTCCTCGGCCCGCTCCATGGCCTTGCCCCAGTACGTGTGGGCCCGTGCATGGTCGCCCTCGTCGAACGCGAGCCAGCCGACGTGTTCAGCGGTTTCGCCGGAGACCAGCCGGAGCTGTCGGCCGATGGTCTCCGGATAGTTCCCGCTTGCGATGAGGCGCTCGATCCGGGACAGGTGCGCGGCGGCGAGAGGCCCGACCGTGGCACCCCCGAACCGGTCGTCGAGACCGTAGAGGGAGGCGAGCCCGGCCCGCAGGTCCGTGATGGTGTCGGCGCCAATACGGGGCGCTGAAGCCAGTGCCGACCCGGCGGTGGCGGCGAGCGCGGTGCCGAGGGTGGCACCGCTGGCGGCCGAGAGGAAATGACGTCGGTCCACGGGATCGTGTGGTCCTTCAACGAGTGGTGATGCAGCAGGTGGTACGGCATTTCGGCGGTGAGCCGGGACGTTGAAGCCGAGCTGTTCCAGCGGGACGCCGAGCATCGCCTCGAGTACACGCTGGCGTGGCGGGTGCGGGCATGGAGGGTTCGGCTGTCGCCACCGTCTGACCTGCCGATCAGTCACTTCGGGGTTCTCGCCGATCCGGCGGGCAACCGCGGCGTAGACCCGGACGAACGCGCGAGTGTTCTCCCAGCCGAAGTCATCGACTAACTCCGTGAACGGCGTCCTGTCTTCGGTCTCACTGTGCGCCATGCTCGGACGGTACCGGTGCCCCATGTGCCCTGGGGAGAGGCCGAGTTGCGGAAAAGTCCGCGGAAAAGTCCGCGGATTCCCTCTGGACCCCTCGTGATCAGCGCTTCACTCTCAGTCAGCCCAGAAGACCCCGCAGCCCGCGGAGGACTAGGCACATGACACTCACGGCGACGGAGACGACGATGCACGGCATGGCGAGCAGCGGCCTGAGCGCCCCCATCGTCAGGGAGTGGACCCGCCGCTTCGACATGCACGGCGACGCTCGCCTGTTGGCCCGCATCCACACCCGTACGCAGGTGACGCTGCTCCGCTGGGGCGGCAACGTCGATGCGGCCACCGAGGTGGCCCGCCACCTGGTGTGCAACGCCTACACCCACGCCCACGCGGGCCCCTGCCCCATGGCAATCGGGTTCCGGCTGGCCGTCACCGAGACGGACGAACTGCTCGTCGAAGTCTCCGACCCACTCGCCGAGTTCCCCAACTTCGACGACGCCGTCCAGGGGAGCCAAGACGGCTCCGGGTTCTGGGAGATCCGCCAGCACGGAGGTCAGCTCTCATGGTTCCTGCTGGAGAGCGGCGGCAAGACCGTGCGCGCCCTGATGGCGCCCGGGCAGGTGCCCGCATGAACACCGTCACCGCGCAGCACCGGACGATGGACGACACCGATCTGCGGCTTGCCCAAGCCTTACGGGCCTGGCTCGACCTCGGCCAGGAAGCCGAGTCCGTGAGCGTGCCACTCGGCGGCGGACTCTTCGACATCGTCATCACCGCCGGCGGAACACCAGGCCATGCCGCGGTGGCCGCCATGGACGAGATCCAGCTCGGCACCTGCGGACCGGTCGTCGAGATCCCGGAGGCCTCCTTGCTGTACTGGCTCGTCCCCCCGGGGACCTGCGGCCAGTGGGCCCACCACAACTTCGGCCTCTGCCTCGGCGCTCCCCTCACGCTTGAGCTCCCCAAGCTCCGCCGCACCCGGCCGCCCGGGCGCCACTGGCTCCGCCCGTGCCGCAGCGACCGCCTCGTCCCGCCCCTGCAGCTGCGGCGCGTACTCGACGAGTCCCGGCCCGGACCCGCACCGTACGACGCGGTCGGTGCGCTGTTCGGCCTGCCCTGAGTTCCCGCTCCGCAGACGCTACGACACCCTTCGGAGGCGCCCCATGCCCCACCAGCTCATCGCCAGCCCGTTCCTTGAGCAGCACCTTCTGGTGCGGCCCGGCCATGAGGACGGGCTGCTCCTTCCGGAAGCGAACTACGAGGAGCTTCGCGCCCACCATCCCGCCCAGCCGGCGCCTGCGTGGATGGTCGGCGCCGTCCGCGATCAGTGGGGCCTCGACGTGTCCGGGCGGCTGATCGGCGACTACCTGCTGATTCGCCAGCCCTCGACGTGGGGGTACTCGCGGGCCAGCTGGGAAATCAACCTCGGCTGCAACTACGCGTGCAAGCACTGCTACCTGGGTCTGAAGGTCTACTCAGGGATGCCGCTGGACGACAAGCTCGCCTGCCTGCGGATCATGGCGGAGGCCGGTGTCCTGTGGCTTCAGATCACCGGCGGCGAACCGACGGTCGACAAGGACTTCATGCCCTCCTACCGGGCCGCGTTCGAGCTCGGCATGATGCTGACGATCTCCACCAACGCCTCGCTGCTGTGGCGCGAAGACCTGCTCGAGATGTTCGAGCGCTTCCCGCCGTACCGGGTGACGGTGTCGATGTACGGCGCGACCCGAGACAGCTACGACGAGCTGACCCAGCGCAAAGGCGCGTGGGACCTGTTCATCCGCGGCATGGACGCAGCCCGCGCCGCAGGGCTGCCCCTGCGGATGAGCGTGATCGTCACCGACGACAACGCCGCCGAAGAGCAGGCCATGGTGGAGCTCTGCGAGCGCTGGGGCGTCGAGTACAACATCTTCACCAACATGACGCCGACGATCTACGGCGGCGCCGAATCGCTGACCGCGCAATCCAAGGACCATCTGCGGATGCGGAAGCAGTTCACCGGCTGCAACGCCGGCCACACGTTCTTCCACACCGACCCGCACGGCCTGGTGTCCATCTGCAAGATCGGCCGAGACGACCAGATCAACCTCCCCGCCGAGGGCATCGGCGGCCTGGCCCGGCTCGGCGAGATCGCCGACCGCCTCATGCTTCGCACCGGTGGCTGCTCAGGCTGCACACTCTCGGGGTCCTGCACCGTATGCAGACCTCTGGCCAAGCACTACCAGGAGGCGAAGGCACCACTGGGAAGTTACTGCCAGCACGGAATGAAGAAAGCAGGGTGAACCGCATGGCTGCTGTACCTCTCACGCTGTCCCCGACCCGTCCGGTCGACGACCGTCCGTACTTCACGACGCCGCTGGAAGCCGCGGCGCCGCCGGTCACCGTGATCACGCCCGTCGCCAAGCTCGACAAGGTGCTCGAGACGGTCAAGTGCTCGTGCAACGCGGGCGACGACAACCCCCACTGACCACGCCCTCATCCGGTCAACACCGCTCAGGCCCCGACGCAAAAGTGTCGGGGCCTGAGCCCTGAGTGGCAGGCGAGTAGCTTGGGGCCATGCGCTTCCACTGGGACTGGCTGCACCCCGTGATCCGGGTGCCGTACGTACCGACGATCGGCCCCGTCCACCCCGACACCCTCGCTCCCCGCCTCTTCGACGACGTCCTGAGCGTTGCCGGGACCGGCGCCTTCCTGCCGTACGACAAGGACCAGCGGTGGGCCACATCCAAGGACGAGACGATTCTCGTCGAGCACATTGAGCACACCAGCGCCCGGACCCTGATTCCCACCGTCGCCCGCCGCGGCCACGGCACCCTCACCGTGTACGTGTACGGCCCTGCCGGCGACGAGGCAGCGGACCTTGCGAGCAAACTCGCCGCCGGCCACGGCGCCGCCACGGCCCGCGCGATCACCTTCCACGGGCCCGACGAGCAGCCGCCCACAGGAACCGCGGTCACCCGCGTTCAGCTCCGCACCTTCACACCCTCGCAGCCCGCAGACCAGGCCGACCCGGTGCGCCCCGTCGCTGACCTGCCGGAGCCGGTACGGGCGACGTTCGCAGCCTTCGCGGACCGGCTTACCAGCGACGGCTTCGCCTTCCTGCACGGCCAGATGCAAGCCGGCGCCGTGGGCCCCGTCCTGGCCGTCACCGACGGATCCCGGGTGGTTGGAGCCATCGGGCCCATGGAGACCATGACCGACTCCGCTGGGGCCACCCGCCTGCTCCCCCAATACTTCGGAGTCTTGCCGGAGCATCGTGGCCACGGCTACGGCCGGATGCTGTGGCGAGCCGCCATGGCTTGGGGCGCCGCCCACGGCGCCAGCTACCAACTGCTGCAGACAGAGACCGGCGGCGCGTCCGATCGCCTGTGCCAAGCCGAAGGGTTGCGGTCCCTCGGCTTCGTCAGCGTGGCCAAACTCTGACGCCACGCAGGCCGCAGCGACCGCACGTGTAACAGATTTGGCGTTGCGGCCGTTTGGGGCTGTGAAGGGGTTGGCTTTATGTCAACCCGCACGGCAGTAGACGGAGGCCCGGGTGACGACCGCAAACCCTCGAACCGACAGACACGCCAGCATTCGCGCAAGAACTGCTCTTCCTTCCCACCCCTCCCCCGGCCGCCGAAACGAAGACCGCCCCGACCCCCGCCGCAGCGCCCGAGCCAAAGCCGGAAGAGCCGGACCTCAGCCCCAGATGGGTCGTCGCCGCCGAGGCGGAGGTCGCGCCGCGCATCGCATCCGTTGCCGACTTCCGCGGCAGCTTCAAGGCAACCAAAGGCCTGCGCATCGACGCACTCGAGGTCTACTGCAAGGGCTGCCGTGGCCCGTACGACGAGGTCAAAGGCACCAACTGCGCCGAGAAGATCGACAACCGGCAGGCACCTGGGCGCTCAGGCACTTGCAGCGAGCGTCTGAGACACCGTGCTCCGTGCGGTCTGGCGGGCAGAGCCCAAGTTCAACGCCGGCGAGTGCTGGAGCTATCCGAAGGTCACCGCGCGGCTCCCCGAGATCGACGACGACGAAGGCACCATGTCGAGTTTCAGGCATGTTTCTTCAGCCCGTTCGTGAAGGCCTGTGACAGCCTCTGGGACCACGACCCGGTCCCCACGGCCTTCAACCGCCATGCGACCGTCCACGCGGCGGGACCGACGCAGTACACGGTGGCCAACGCCCTGACTGCGCTGATGTTGGCCGTGAGCCTTGTGCGGGAGATTCAGGAAGGCGCGCTCGCTTTCCAGACTCATAGCTGACGGCGGCCGAGCGGCCTTGGTGGGGCGGCCCCGCGTAACGTGCGACGGACGCGGGGCCGCCGACCCGCTGTCCTGTCTGAGCGGGCGTGCCATTGGTGACCGTACGGCCCCGGCCGCGTATGCGCTCGTTGAGCGATCAGCGGTTCAACTCGGGTTCCCGGCTCGAATTCCACAGCGTCGCCCTTGCGGTGCTTCTTGAAGCCCACCAGGAGCATGCGGTGGCCCATGCCGAACTGCTTGGGGCCGATCCCAGTCCCGCAGGCCCTTCCAGTCGGCGGCGTCGACGAGCTGCCTGCAGCGCGGGCAGGCATAGAAGCGGTCTCCCGACAGGAAGCTGCCGCCGGGCGCAGAAATGCCGAATTCGGTGACTTCGTAGTACGCGACGGGGTCGAGGCCAGCGCAGAAGTCGCACACAAGTTGACCAGGCGCCGCGGCGCTCACATCCTGCGGCTTCATCCGCGTGCCGCTGCGCGTTGCTGTGTCGCGCGCGTCGAGGCCTTCGAGGAGCTGGGCGACGATTCGTGACAGTGTCTCTCCGCCCTCAGCGTGGCCGTAGGCCAGCAGCCGGTCCGCTTCCTCCTGATCGCCGCTCTGACGGGCGGCGTAGACCCGGCTGACCAGTGTCTGGACCCAAGGTCCGTCCTCGGGATCGAAGTCGAGCCGCTCGTTCATCGTGAGCCTTCTTCGTCAGTGGATACGGGGCGCGGTGGGATCAGTGGCCGTAGGCGTGCTGAATCCGATCAGCCGGGCGGCAACGGTCGGTCAGCTGGTGATGGTCCAGCCGCGGAGCTGCGCCGCTATCTCCTGCACGCTGGCATTCTTGTGGCCGGCGCTCATCACCAGGGCGAGCGCTTCCTCCGGCTCGTAGTTCATGCGGATGCCGTTCGCCTCGAGGAACACCTCACCTGCGAGCCATGCGAAGAACGCGTTGCGGTCCTCGAGCGGATCGTGGAGGGCCAGGGTCTGCAGGAGCGCGGCGGCCTTGAGCCACGTCGAGCCGTAGACGTCCTGGTCCATGTACCGGGCGCGGGTGCGGGCGCACGCGGCGTCGAGGACGCCGAGGTCGAGACAGGCCGGATCGCCGGGGAGGGTCTGGGCGATCTGCAGGAGCTCTTGTGGGGTGAGGTGCCGGATCACGCAGCGCGGCCGTGCTGCTCGAGGTCGCGGCTGCTCATGGGCGCGGCATCGGGCCACTGGCGGCGGTCTGCGGCCGGGGCAGCAGGCTCGACGGAGCCGAAGGTGGAGGAGAGGCGGGCGACAGTGTCACCGGCGCGCTTGAGCGCCTTCAGGAACGGGTCCTCGGCAGCCTCGAGGGCGGCCTCACGCATGAAGACGTCGGGCGTCTTGCCGACCAGCTCGGCGGCCTCCACGATGCGCGCGTACTCGTCCGCGGTGAATCCGGCGGGAACGCCTTGTGCAGCCTCGTTGTGCTCCATACAGGCGACGGTACCAGCGGAGCCCGGGTCAGTCGGTAAATCCGGGATGCCCAGCGGCTTGGTGCTCGGCGACGATCGTGCGGCGCATCGTCTCCCAGCGGGTGGGGATGAGCTCCTGGCCGTGGGTGCCGTTGAGCTCCTGGCGCTCGCGTACCGACGGAGCCGGTCCAAGCCCTCGCCGTGCGTGACCAGCAGGGGCGGCGGGTGGCTGGCGTTGGTCCAGGTCATCTCGCACCGCCCGCCCTCGGCCATGGTCGTCCTGGCGTAGGTCAGGGTGGCCATGGAGGCTTCAGCGATGTGCAGGGACGCGTGGTCGAGCCACTCGACGATCTTGCTCGGCGGTTCGTGCTGCGCCCAGGCGTAGGCGCCGAGCATGTTGCGCAGCTGCGTCATGCCGGCGGCGTCCAGGTCGTGGCGGAGCCATCCCCGTGGGTGCGGGGAGCAGCCGGGCGGTCATCAGGCGCTCTGCTGCTGGTCGGGACCATCCCGGCGGGTGCGGGGAGCAGTTCCCCCCACTGCGACAGAGGTCCGCCAGTTCCTCGACGCAGCCCGCGCCGACCGGCTCCACGCGCTGTACGAACTCGCTGCCCTCCGCACTGGACTCCGCAAGGGCGAACTCCTCGACCTCAGCGCAGGCACCGCCGCCATTCGCCGCTCGCTCCAGCGCACCCGTACCGGCGGCCTCACGCACCTGCCCACCAAGACCCGGCGTCCGAACGCCGTATCGCGCTCCCGACCGAATGCCTCTACTCCCTCAAGGAGCACAAGGAACGTCAGGACAAGGAACGCAAGACGGTAGGGCCGGACTGGAAAGACAGCGGCCTCGTCTTCACCACGCCGACAGGCAGACCTCTCGACCCCGCCAACCTCGCCCGCCGCTTCCGCAGCTTCCTCCACCGGGCTGACCTCCGACGCATCCGCTTCCATGACCTCCGGCATTCGACCGCCACTCTGCTCCTGGAACAAGGGGTCGACCTCGTCGTGATCAAGGAACTTCTCGGCCACGCCCACATCGGCGTCACCGCCGGCGTCTATGCCCACGTCCGACTCCGCCTCCAACGGCAAGCCATCGACACCCTCAACAAGGCCCTGAACGGCACCGCGGAGCCCCCTGACAATCCACCTGCCGCAGCGCTCGTCCGCTGACGTTGCCGTCAGCGTTGCCGTCAAATGCCCAGGAGCCCCCGCCGAGTACCGACTCGGCAGGGGCTCCCAATGTGCGTCCAAGCGAACTCAGAAATCCCCGGCAACTCTCTCTACGACGTACTGGGGACGTCGGCGCCTACGACAGGTTGTGCCAGGCGTGGCTACAAGTTCCTCGGCACTCCGTTTCCCTTCGTCGCGTGTCAGCCACAGCGAACGTGGACAAGAGGACGCGAACGGACTTCACGTACTCACCGGGGGGCAGATTTATGATCTTCCCCATTTGTTCGAGAATCGGTTCTCGAACAATCAACACTGCCGGGGTCATGGTCGGCTTGACGCCTGATCGCAGTAGCCCCTCACGCGCGTCGTTCACTGTTGCGTGGGCCTGCATGGCGTAGCGAACAACCTCGTGCAGTACTGCCCTCTGCTCAACCTGCTCCAGCGAAGAGAACCAGGCCACAGCGTCCTCCAGGCTCCGGAGCCCTTGGGCAACCTCGTTGATGATCCGCTCTGAAGCTCGCAAGTGCTCACCTGGTCCGGGGCTCGAATACAACGTACGGCCTGTTTCTGTCCAGCTCTGCATAGTCTGGGCGGTTCGGATTGTAGTTCTGCCAGAAGTCTCTACCGCGCCCGCTTCCTTCACCGTCACCCGTTCCTCTCGGCAGTGAATTCTTGACACTGTGACGAGTTCTGGACGGACCGGACAGGATGTAATCCCAGTCCGATGTCGGGTTGGGCGTTCCGTTCGCGCGACTCCCGACCACAATGATTGGCTGCCCGGCTTTATCAGCGGCATTCTGAATTCGCTTGGCATCATTCGGGCTGATACCGGCTTCCGATGCCGCTCTAAGGCCAGGGCCACACCATCCATTGGAATTGTGAACCAGGACCGGAGTCTCACCCGCCAGCACATAGTACGTGTGGAGGTCGTCGACGGTCAGGTTGTAGGTGCGGGCATGCTTCGTGAACGGTCTGTTCACGGTGACGATGACAGTGTCGCCGTCGTCGGTGAGCAGGGTCATCCCCGGGGCAAGGTCTTCAGCCTCGACCCAGCGCTTCTCTGATGGCGACCAGAACGGGTGCTCGTGCGTCGCGGTGAGCTTTTCTATCCCGTTCTCGGTGGCTATGGAGAGCTCGTTGAAGTGCTTGTCGTCTTCGGTTCGGATGAGGCGTGTGACCTCGCGGGGGCCGGCCTCTCCCGTTTCGGGATCGGTGGCCATCACCTTGTCGCCCAGTTCTACATCCTCGATATCCTTGGTCGAGCCGTCAGCCATGAGGACATCGGTACCGGCGAGGAAGCACTGAGCACAGCCGCCCGGAGGTGCTTTGTACTTTTTCCCAAGGTAGCTTTTCACCATGTTAGGTGATGCGCCGGTTACCAGGAGATCTACACCCTCCATGTATTCCGGAGTGAAGAAAGCTTCGAAATTGAAATACCCCCACTGTTCGCTACTGCATTCCACGTGTGCATAACAGACTTCCGCTCCCGCGACGGCAAGGAGCTGTTGCGTTGGCAGGTAGTTGTAATTTCGATCGTCCTGCATCTGGGCATAAACGTGCCGGAAGTACTTGACGAAACCGTGTGGTCTGGTTCCCGGCATTCTCATGACGACCTCGTCCATCGCAGGCCGACCATTGGTTGTGGGCGGATTAGTCTTCGGGCCGTTGCTTCCCGAGTTTCCAGGGCTTCCCGGGTTTCCGCCTGAGACAGCGGTGTTTATCGGCGTGCTGGACGAGCACCCGTTGCCGTAGGCGCCGCAGGTCTCCGCAAGCCCCGTGGGGTCGCTGGTGGTGGCGGGATGCTGGTTGGCATAGCTGTATCCGTTGAGGGACTGGTGCTGGTCGAGGCTCAGCAGCGGATCGATGCTGACGAACTGGCCGATGGACGGGTCGTATTCGCGGGCGCCGATGTGGGTCAGCCCAGTGCCGGCGTCCGCCGTTTTGCCGAGGAACCCCTTGTCATCCGGCCATGTGCCGGTGGGGGTGCCTCGTTCGGCGCCGAAGGGAGTGGTGTAGCGCTTGGTGACGGCGAAGGTGACGGCATCGAGGGTGATGCTGGAGGTGCCGTGGTGGTCGGCGGCCAGGAAATTGAGTTTCGTGCCCGTCACGCCGCTGGTTGCGGTTCGCACGGCGATGGTCTGGCCGTTGGCGGTGTAGTAGCGGGTGCCGGACAGGCTCTTGGTGGTGCCCTTGACGGTCAGTCGTACTTCGGTGGCGCCGAGGTAGAGGACGGTGTCGCCGTCTCCGCTGGGGGTGCGGCGGATGAGGAGTTCGCCGTCGGCGTCGTAGAGGTATCCGGTGCCCTTCGCCGGCTTTCCGCCGGCGGCCGGTTCGGTGATGCCGGCCAGTTTGCCTTCGGTGTTCCAAACCAGTGTCTGGGTTGCCTGGGTTCCGGGGCGGCTGGTGGTGTTTCCGGTCTTGTCGTAGACGTAGGACCTGGTGGCAGGTCCGGTGGTGCTGGTCAGCGGGTGAGGCTGGCCGGTTGCGGTGCCGTAGGTGTAGTTGGTGGTGGTGTCACTGCTGCTGGTGTGCTGGGTTTCTGTCTTGCGCTGGCCGGCTGTGTTGTAGGTGTAGCTGGTCCAGTAGGGGGCCTGGCCGTCGATGTTGGCTTTGGTGCGGCCGGTGGCGGCGCAGTCGGCTGTCTTGGGGGTCCAGGCTTCGGTGAGGCGACGGTGGCCGTCGTAGGTGAAGCACTGGTAGTCGGGCTTGGCGGTGCCGCCTTGGGTGGTGGCATCGAAGATCGAGGTGACGTTGCCGGCGTCGTCCTGGGTGAACTTCAACTCCTGCGGCATGTAGCCGTGGACGTCATCGGTGACGTGGGAGCGGGTCAGGCGTCGGCTGCCCGGCTCGTAGTCGTAGGTGAGGTAGGCCTTCTTCGCCGACGTGGTGGGATCGGTGCCCAGGGTGAGCTGGCGCAGGTCGCCCTGCGGGGAGAAGGCGGCGCCTTGGAGGTAGCCGGTGGTGCCCTTGGAGGTGAGCTGTCCGCCGACGGCGTTGTAGGTGTAGGAGACGGTCTCGGCGGCCAGTCCGCCAACTGCGGGCTCGGAGGCCTGCTTGAGGGCGCCGTCGATGTTGTAGGCGGCGGTGAACGACAGGGTGCTGGGCAGGCCCGCGGTGACCAGGGGGTCGGTGGTGGGCAGGATCAGCTGGGTGCCGGTGGGCTGGTAGAGGTTGTCGTAGGCGGTGACCTTCTTGGTGTAAGTCTTGCTGCCGGTCTGGTTGACGCCGCCCTCGTAGCGCACGGCGGTGTCCTGCTGGCCCTTGCGGAGGGTGTCGAAGGTCCAGGCCGCGAGCTTGTTGGCATCCGTCTTGGTGGTCTGCCACATGCCGGTCTTGCGTCCGAGCTCGTCGTAGCCGAACAGAATCTGCCTGTTCTCGGCGACCTCAGTTGTGGACAGGATGCGGTCGAGCTCGTCGTAGGCGGTGTCTGTCTTGCCCGCGTCGGGGTCGGTCGTCGACGTCTGGCGGCCGAACAGGTCGTAGCCGTAGGACCACGTGGACCGGTCAGGTCCTTCGATGGTCTTCTGCTGGCCGGCCGGGGTGTAGGTGAAGTTGGTGGTGCTGTAGTCGCTGCCGGTGGGCTGGGTGCCCGCGTACTCGCGGCGTTCGGTCACCTGCTCGAAGGCGTTGGTGACCACAGCTGTGGCCTGGCCGCCGGCAGGGGCGGTGGTAGTGACGGTGTCGCCGAGGTAGTTGGTGTCGGTGGTCCAGCGGGTGACGCCGTGGTGCTTGGTGACCGTCCGGGTGGACCGGCCTGCGCCGTCGTAGCTGGTGTCTGTCTGGACGGGTGCCTGGCCGGCGTCGACCTGCACGGGGGTGCCGGAGGGGGCGGAGGTGTTGTCCCAGATGTCTGCCTGGGCGGTCACCGCCAGGCCGCGGTCGTCGTACAGGGTCTGGGAGATCAGCCGCCCGCCCACGGGGCTCGGAGTCTGGACCTGGCGGGATCGCAGCAGGGAGTCGAAGAACTCGTAGCTGGTGTTGTAGCCGGAAGCGTCCCCCTTGAGGGTGCTGCTGGCGACCCAGGAAAGGCCGCTGCCGGTGACGTTGTAGCTGTAGGTGTGGTTCGGCGTGGCGCCCAGGACCTTCAGGCGGTTGGGCAGCCAGACCTTGGTAAGCCGTCCGAGGCTGTCGTACTCGCTCTCGGTCACCTTGCTGTTGGCATCGGTGACCTTCAGCGGGTTCCCGGTGGCGAAGTCCAGCAGGGTGGCCGTCGTGTGGCTCTTGGCATTGGCGACGGACGTCGCTGTCGTCGGGCCGCCGGCCACGGGGGTGTATCCGGTCGTGGCCACGGTCCGGCCGTTCGTGTCCTCCACGGCTGTGGGACGGCCCAGAACGTCGTAGGTGGTGGCGGTGACCTTCTGCCAGATGGGGGCGTTGGCTGCGGTGTAGCCGGCCGCGCGTCCGCTCCAGCGTGCTTCGCCCTTGGTGGGGGTCTGGGTGGCGGACCAGGTGGTGGTGTCGTAGGCGATGGCGATGTCGGAGATCACGTCGCCCGGGCTCTTGGAGTCCGCCGGCAGGTCGAGCGCGTCATCGGTGGTGGCGCAGGGCTTCGCAGTGGCGCGGGTGCGGATGACCAGGCCGTTGATGCCGACCGTGCTGTCGGCGGCGTACCAGGTGCGTTCGCATGTCTCGTCGCCGGTGGTGGCGTTGTCCCCGCGGTCCTCGACGGTGACGGGCAGGCCGTCGTCGTCGAAGGTGGTGGCGATGGTGCGGGTGCGTTCCGTGGGGGTGCCGGCGGAGGTGATCCGGGTGCGGGTGTGAGTGGCCTGGGTGCGGACGAAGTACGCATCGGTGTCGGCGTAGGACTTGTGCTGGGTGGCGGTCTTCTTGGACCACGGGTCGTTGACGGTGCCGGAGACCTCAGACGCGCCGTTGTAGGTGACCGTTTCGCGGGTCAGGCCCGCATACGGCTCGGAGTCGGTGATCTCGCCGGCCTTGATACCGGTGACCTTGACGCTCTTGCGCGCGTCCGGGTCGGGCGTCTTGCCGTCCGGGCCCAGGACCCGGTCGCCGTTCATGCCGCGCAGATAGACGGTGGTGGTCTTCAGCGGGGCTGGGCTGGTGGAGGTTCCAGTGGTGTGGGTGACCTTCTCAAAACCCCGCCAGATCGACCAGGTGCGCTCCTTGGCCGGCGTCATGGGGTCGTCGTTGTAGTGCCAGGCACCGCCGCCGGAGTAGGCGTAGGTGTGCTGGACCGCCTCGCTTCCGCCGTGCGGGTCTGTGGTGGAAACCACGGCGACGGGATACTTGTGGAACCAGTCCAGGATCGGGTCCGGCTCGCCGTTCGGTGACCAGTAGACGGGGTAGCAGCGCCTCGTATTCTCGTCGGCCTTGGGCATCGTCTGCCCGTGGACGCAGTCGGCGTCCATGTAGGTGACGATGGTCTGCGCGCCGGTTTCCGAGGTGACGGTCTTCAGGCGGGGCCTGTTCAGCGGGAGGATGTTGTCGGAGGTTCCGTCGACGCGGTTCTGCTTGAACTCGTGGGTGAACCTCACCGGGTCCAGGGCGAGGTCGGTGCCGCGCTTGCCGGTGTGCTTGATCTCATCCAGCCACAGGGACTGGTCGGTGCTGTCGCCGGTGTCGCCCGGGTCCAAGTACAGGTGCTTGAGGCTCCAGGCGTCAACCGCAGCGAAGGCGGGGGTCGTGGCGGCGGCGTCCCAGGCATAGGTGGTGATGCCGGTCATCCGCTTGCGGGTGAAGAACGACGGCCCCGTGTTGCCGGTGCACTTGTCGCCGTCCTTGCAGACGGCGTCGAAGGGCACATCGGGCCAGTTGTCGCGGGTGTCCTCGGTGAGCGCATCGCAGCCGGTGCCGGATGCGATGCAGCGCTCGGCGTAGGTGAAGGCAACCTTGTTGGAGGCAGCGGGAGTGCCGGAGAAGAGCGCGCCGGCGCGCTGGCCGTAGCGGATTTCCTTGAGGTAGCCGCCGCGGGTGTAGGCGGTGCCGGTGGTGTCGTCGCCGAGCTTGTCGTAGTTGTTCTCCTCGGCCTCGTACCAGTAGGTCATGGCGTTGCCGTGGGTGTCGACGACGTAGTCGAGGTTCCAGCGCCACGCCTGCTTGTTGTCCCGGCCGGAGAAGGAGCTGCCACCGCTGTAGCCGGGCTCGCCCTCGTCGTCGCCGAAGACGGGGACGGTCCATACCGACTGGGTGCGGTCGTCTGCTCCCGCGTCCTCCAGCTTGTTCAGGCCGAAGACGTACTTGGTGCCGTCCCCGGTAGTGACCGTCCAGTGCTCGCCGTTGTCGTCGCCGTTGTCGGCCCCGGTGGAGCGGGTGACGGTGGAGTTGTCGTCGTTCTTCAGCCGCCACACGCCGGTGGTGTCGTCCTTGACGAGCTCGGCGGCTTTTCCGTTGAGGACCAGTGAGGCGTTGTCGTACTTCCAGCACTGGTCGAACTTGTCGTCCTGGCCGTCGTCGTCACACGAGCCGTACTTCCGCTCGATGTAGGAGGAGGTCAGATCGAAACCCTCACCGATCACCGTCCCCTGGTTGTTGGTGGTCGCAGTGCGGCCGTCGATGCTGCCGGAGTCGTAGGGGATCGACAAAACGGGTTTGGGGCCCGCTGCGGACGGTGGGACGCGCAGCGGGTAGGACCAGGTGAATGTGCCGGAGGAGCCACCTGCCTCCCAGGTGGAGGAGGCGGACAGCGGGGTGGCCTTGTAGTCGCCTGCGCCGGACTTGGTTCCGGCCGCCAAGGCAAGCACCATCATCTGCCCGCCGGCCGGAGCCGACTTCGAGATGCTGGAAGCACTGGTCCCGCCAAACGAGAGATCGGTCTGCAGCTGCTCGTCACGGCGCTTGTTGGTGAACTCCAGCGGTGCCCGTTCCCGGCACTTCGCACTGGCCGGGTTCTTCAAGGCACACTCGGGGAGGCGCAGTACCTGGAGTCGGCCGGCCCAGTCGCCTCCGTAGGCGGAGGCGAAGGCCGAGTAGTCAAGGTCGAGCCGGGCCTTGCCGCCGCCGCGGGGGCCGGTGACGGACAGGACCACGCCCCTGACGCCGAGCGCTTTGGCGGTCTTCTGGTCCAGGACATTGACCTCGACCGATGTGGCAGCTTGCGGCCGCTTCTTACCCGTCTTGCCAGGTGCGGTGAGCGTAAGTGGCAGGGAACCGGGCTGTGCTGTGGCCTTGCCGGAGCTGGGAAGTGTGAGGGTCGCCTTGCCGCGCGTAGGCCACGTGACGGTGGTGCGCTGGTCTGCGCGAGCCCGTGCTGCGGCCGCACGGTCGGCAGCAGCCGACTTGGCCACCGTGTCGGCGGCCTTCTTGTTGGTCTTCGCTGTGAAGGGTGTGACCTCCGCGGCGCGGGGTGCTGTCAGTTTCGGCTTGCCCAGCGGGTCTGTATCGGCCGCAAAGGCTACGGGCGACAGAACGCCGGGAATCATGGCCAGGCTGATCACGGCGGCGAGGTGGCGTGTCCACCGTCTGCCAGCTCTTCGTGTGGTGCTCTGCCGAGCG
Organism: Streptomyces sp. NBC_00390; assembly: GCF_036057275.1. NCBI lineage: Bacteria > Bacillati > Actinomycetota > Actinomycetes > Kitasatosporales > Streptomycetaceae > Streptomyces > Streptomyces sp. NBC_00390. The sequence continues at coordinate 68,855 of NZ_CP107946.1, forward strand.
GGTGGTGTCCCGAACGGACTCATCATTGTTCCTCCCCGCGCGCGGCGGAAGGCAACGCGCTGTGGGCCTGGCGAAGATGCCGAAACCTGTTGGGTAAAGGGAATGGGGGGCCGGATTGACGGCCCTGTGCCGGTGGGCGGGGTTACCCCCCGCCCACCGGCAGTCAGCCAGAGCTGGGTGGCGTCAGACGGCGCCTGGGTTGACCAGCACCTGGGAGCGAATCTGATCGGCGTTCATCGCGCCGGTCCAAATTCTGAGGTCGGTCAGCCCACCGGGCAGGTGGTGGCCGACGCTGCCGCCGGAGGCACCACGGCCCATCGCTAGTTCACCGCTGCCTTGCTGGGTGGCGGTGAAACCAGGCACGGCGTCGGACGGCTGGTCGAACTCGCCGACGTACAGGTGCAGCTTGCCGTAGCGGGTCTCAGTCCTGGAGGGGTCGGACGGGTCGATCCACTCCCATCCTTCCTGTGCGTCGAAGACACCGGTCACCGTCACCCAGGTATCGGTCTCGGCAATGTCCGCGCCGGGTACTTCTGCGCTCTGGGTGACCTTGCCGTCCAAGCCGACCGCGGTACGGGTGAACTTCCACTGGTAGACACTGTCGGCGGGCTTGACCACCCACAGCGCCCACGAGGACTCACCGCCGGTGCGCTGGCCGGCTACCTGTGCCTTGTAGCCGACAGGCTTGGAATTGAGCTTCTGCGCATCGAGCCGCACGGTGGCGGACACGGTGAAAGATCCGCTTTCGTCGATCACCGGGCCCGTGGCCGCAGCGTGGCCCGCGCTGCCGTCAAGGACGAGGCCGTTGTTCTCGGCATCGAGGACGGCACCGGCGGCCGAGAGCTTCATCGCCGAGAGCGGATACGCCGTCGCTTCAGGGATCTCGGTGCCCTGGGCAGCAGCTGCGTCCCAGTGCGCCACCAGCTCGTTGGCCGCAACGCCGTCCTGCAGGACCTGTGCCTCCTGAGCCAGCTCATCGGGAGTCAGCACACGCTGCCACACTGCGGGCTCGTCGATCAGCCCGAAGTGGTACTCGCCGGCCTTGGAGCGGCCGAACTGCAGGCCTTCGCTGGCCGTCCACGGGGTGTAGCTCGGCGCGGCGGCGGCCAGGACAACCGGCTGGCCCTGCGGCCGGCCGTTGACGAAGAGCTGGATGGTGTCGTTCGCGGCGTTGGTGTCGTTCTTGGTGTCGAAGACGCCGGCCAGGTGGGTCCAGACGTTCAGCGGCGGGTTGGCCGCATCCGCGAGGGAGCGGATGTAGACCGGGCTCGCCTGGTCCTTGTCCGTGCGGTTGAAGACCCACTTCTTGTATGAGGCCGAGTAGTAGAGACTGAATGCGCTGCCGTGGGTGCCTGATTCCGAGAGCACCACACGGTTGGCCGAGGCGTTCGACAACTGCACCCAGGTGGAGACGGTGAAGGAGTCCTTGGTGTTCACCGCCGCGGAGGCGGTCGCCATGTGACCAGTCTGCAGGGCCGGGTCGGTGGTGTCGTCGTTCAGGCGCAGGGAGTAGTCGGCCTCGCCGCGCCGGGCGCGGGTCGACCATCCGGTGCCAGCAGCGCCGACCAGCGTCGCGTCGTGGCGGGTGCCCTCGGTCGCGGTGTCCTTCGCCGTCATGACACCCGACCCTGGGGCGCCGTCATCGAGATGCCAGCGTCCCACCGGCCCAGCGGCAGGTGCGACCTTGAACGTGAACTCCGCCGGTTCGCCGAAGCGGTCGCGCACATCCTTCGCCTCGACGGACAGGACCTGCGTGCCTGTCAGGGACGGCACGACGCTCGTCTCGGTGTAGACCCTGCCGGTGACGGTTTTGGCGTCCTTGGCCGAGGTGGTCAGCAGACGCCAGCGGTAGCCGGTGATGTCGCCGTCAGCGGCATTCGGCTCAAAGGTAAAGCTGCCGGGAACGCCCGGCCCTCCCGCGCCGCTGCACTGGTTGGCCGTGCACTGCGTATACGGAGTACCGGTGGTGATCCGCGGGGCCTTCGGAGCCGTGGAATCGATCTTGAAGTAGCACCAGGACGAGTAGGACGACCACAGATCCCCGCTGCTGCCGCCGTAGGACCAGTGCGACTGGGTGCGAGCCTTGTACCGGTACAGGCCGCCGTCCGCACGCTCGGTCATGCGCTTCCTCTCCACAACCCCATCCGGATCCCAGCCGGTGTCAGGAGCGTGCCCTGTCCAGACCTGATGCCAGGCGGCGTCATCGCCGCGCTCGACGACGAACTCGGCCTGTAGCGAACCTTCCTCGCTGCCCTTGTTGTGTTCGACCTTGGTCTGCACCCCCGCCTGCACCTGCGGGTCCTTGCGGGTGACGATCAGCGGATTCGAGGCAGAGGTATTGCAGTACGCCGTTTTGCCGTCGCCCGGGATGATGCCGACGCTACTCGGCACGCCTGGCTTGTAGGCGTAGTCGACCTGCAGTTCGGCATTGTCGTCGAACCGCTTCCAGGCCCGCGGGTCCGACTCGTCCTTGGCCCGCAGCATCAGCGTGAGGCGGTTGATCTTGCCGTCCGCGAAAGACCGGACCGAGCTCTTCAGATTCTCGTCCGGCTCGTCAGGGTTGTCGTTGAACTCGATCCACGCGTCCGGCTGCTCCGGGCTGCAGTTCGCACCTCGGCCGGCCGACACATAGCGGTCGCCCATCTGGTCCAGCTGCGCAGGCCCCGGCCAGCGGGTTCCTTCCGAGATGTTGTCCGTGCGCTCCAGGTCCACCCAGTGCGGATCGCAGTTGAACGACCAGGTCTCACGGGCCCGGAAGGTCGCATCGAGCACGTACTTGCCTGCCAGGGCAGTCGGCGCGAACTCGAAGTACATGCGGTCGACATAGCCGTTGCCGCAGTAGTAGCCGTCAGCGCTACCGCACTTGCCGACGCCCTTGTCGCCGTCGAACATCCAGAACTTGTCGCCGTCGGACGAGATCTTCGTCCGCTCCGAAACACCGAGCCCGACCGACGGGTCGATGAACACCGGATAGACGGTGTCCTCGCCCCGCAGCACCTCGAGGTCCGGCTCGACCGTGACACTGCTGTCGTCGACCGTGACCGGCAGTACCGCACTGGCGTCTCCGTCGCCGGGATGCGACGGATCCTCCTCCGGCTCCCCAGCGGCGGGCGCCAGTTCGTCAGCCCTGGACATCAGCTGGGTCTGCGGGCCGGTCTCTGGGTCACCGGCGGAGTCCCACATCTGCCCTGCCGGGCCGCGGAAGACGGCGTTGCCGTCCTCGTCAACAGCACGCAGGCCGCCGCCGGCCCCGGGGACGACAACCAGCCCGTCACCGGACGCGGTCAGCTCGACCTTCTCGAGGTCAGGGTTCTTCGCTGCCTCAGCGGATTTGACGACCAGGACCTCGCGGTAGCCCTCGGCGGTAGCGGTGAGCTGAAGGTCAACGCCGTCAAAAACGTTCGGATAAGTGGCTGTTGCGCCGTCGATGCTGGGTTCCGGCAAGGAACCGGGCCAGCCCAGCGTGATGGCACGGCCGTCTTCGGCAAGCCGCAGCATCTGTGATCCGGCACCACCGCCGGAGAAGGACAGGTCGACCACGGCCCCCTTGGGCGCCAGCCGGCCGTCCGCCAGCTTCTCAAGGGTGGGGTCAACTTCACCCCACGTCCCGTCGCTCTTCTTCACCCGCTGCGGAACCGCGGACTGCGTCAGCGTGAATGAACCGTCCGGATTCGCCTCAGTGACCGAGTACTCGGTCCGCTCCGAGACCACCTCCACCGGCTTTCCCGAGGCAGCAGCCTGTGCCAGCGCGGTCGACTCGGTCACCTCACCGGCCGTCGTGCCAACCGCGTTCGCCGCCACCGCAATCGGCGCGCTGCCCGGCAACACCGAAAGCGTCACCGACGCCGCCACAGCCGCCCCCAGAATCACATTGCGTGATCTTCTCGGCTCCGTGCAGGCGCGTCGGCGCCCCCATCTCATCCCCACAGGTCCACCCCAGCGATCACAAGATCTTCAAAAGTCTCGTGAGTGAACGTCGCATGCCCCCTGCGCGTCAAGGAGCTTGCGTCACGAAGGCACGAGGTAACAGAGCATCAAACTGGGCAAATAGCAGAACATGCCCGAAGTGGGAAGATCGTTTCTATCGTCGGGGGAGTCACTGACTGTCACATTCCGGACCCACCTGACGGCTGCCAATATCAACGGCGCTCCAGACAAGACTTGTTCCATCCAAACCCCAACGCACATCGCCGATTTGACCAAGGAACTGCATGTATGCACGCACCCGCGACGTCGCGGTGACACGGACGTCGCAAGCATGCGCCACCACAGACATCGTCACAATCGGTCACGTGGGATACATCACTCAGGCGGACGTCAGGTTTCTCCTAGGGCAGTGGCGAAGAGCTGCCGCGGTAGTGCCCGGCGTCGCGCTGAGGCGGCGGCGTGCCTATGATCCGCCCGTGATCTTCGCGGCCGTCTTGGCGCGCGAATCAGGGGAGGGATTTCAGATGGTCGTGTTCAGGGGTCGGTGGGCCGCCGCGCTGGTGGTCATCGCATCGGTCACCGGTGTGGTGTCCGTGCCGGGGCAGGCGTTGGCCGCGCCGATCGCCACGCCCGCGGATTTCAACGGAGACGGGTACCGGGACGTTGCGCTGCCCGCGCCCGGCGCCACGGTGGCAGGCAAGGTCGGGGCGGGCGCAGTGGTCGTGCTCTACGGTTCGGCGAGCCGGGTCTCCGCGCAGAGGCGGGTCGTGATCACGCAGGACACGGCCGGGGTCCCCGGCGCGGCCGAGACGGACGACCTCTTCGGGGCTGCGACCGCGTACGCGGACCTGAACCTGGACGGCTTCGCGGACCTCGTCGTCGGCACGCCGCTCGAGGACAACGGATCGACTGAGGATGCGGGCACGGTCACCGTGCTGTGGGGCGGACGCAACGGCCTGTCCAAGGCGACCACGCTGGCCACCCCGGCGGCCGAAGGCGCCCGGTACGGCCGGGACGTGGCCGCCGACCAGGCCCGAGGCTTCGCCCACGTCCTGGTCGGCGGCTCGGACGGCTCGGTGCGCTACATCGGCCCGTTCGGCACCTCCGCCGCCCCTGGCGGCGCCCCGTCGATCACGCAGACCCACCGCTACGGACCGTCCCTGTCGAACGTGGCGCTGGGCGACCTCAACGGTGACAAGATGCCGGAAGGAGTGCTCAGCACGATCTGGCTCAACGGCCGCAGCGGCGGCGACGTCCTGGTCAGCCCCGAACCCGAGGCATCGTATGCGCCGCAGTCTGGCGGCGACGGTTTCGCCATCGCGGTCGGGGACGTCAACGGGGACGGTTACGGCGACCTCGTCGCGGGTGATCCCGACGACGCGCATGCCAGCGCGGCAGACGGCTCGCTCGGCGGCCGTATCTCCATCTGGTACGGCTCCGCCAACGGCCTGTCGGCAACGCCCGTCCGCGTCGACCAGAACACCGCCGGCGTGCCGGGCACCGCCGAACGTGACGACGAGTTCGGAGACTCGCTTGCCGTCACCGACCTCAACCGCGACGGCATCGCCGACATCGTGGTCGGCTCCCCCGGCGAGGCCATCGGCACCAAGAGCTACGCCGGAGCCGTCACCGTCATCCCAGGCCGCCGCACCGGCACGCCGGGCACCGGCGCCTACACCATCACCCAGGACACCTCGAACATGCCCGGCAGCTCCGAAAGCGGCGACGAGTTCGGATCCTCACTCGCCGCGGGCGACGTCAACAAGGACGGCCGCCCCGAACTGATCATCGGCGGATACGGCGAGGACGGCTACCGCGGCGCCGTATGGACACTGCCCGGCGGCACCACAGGCCCGACCACCACAGGCACCGTCATGATCACCGCAACCCAACTCGGCCTCAAAGGCGACTACATCTCCCTCGGCGCAGAAACCACCCACTGACCCACCCCACACCCGCCCAACCGCCGCACGTTCTGGCGCTCACCACCCAGGGCGAGGGCGCCAGAACTTGTGCGCGGTCGGTGGAAGGTGAGGTAGCCGTTGCCGTCGCGGTCGTTTCCGCTCTTGGTGTAGGAGCTGCCGTCCGGTCTTCCCGGGAACGGGCTTCGTACCTCCTGAGCTTCTCCCGGTGAGCCTCCGCATGCCGCCCCCGAAGCGGGCGGCATGCCACTGGTGGTCCGTCTCCCCGCCGACCGCGAACAGTTGCTGCGGCGCTGGCCGAGCGCAACGGGCGCGAGGACGCCAACGCGCTGACCGTCACGCCCGAAGCTCTCGAGGACTTTTTCGCCCGCTTCGATCCTCCGGCCGACGACGAGGAAGTGATCGTCTACCCCGGGGACCTGGACATGCTCGTGACGGCACTCACCGAGGCCCGGGGGCGGTAAGGCTGGTCCGCGGTTCGGGTGCTGTCAGCTCCATGAACCGTACGGCGCCGTATCGCTGCGGACGGCGGGCAGGCGGTGGACCTTGCCGACCGCGGCGGCCTGTTCCCGCAGACGCTCGATCTCCTCGCTCTGGGCCGTGAGCCGGGAGACGGCGAGGGTCCTGAACGTGGTGAGCTCGGCCAGGGCCTCGTCCCGGGACCATCCCCGCGCGGGCGGGGAGCAGCGGACATCGCCCGGGGAGCCGGGGCCGATCAGGGGACCATCCCCGCGGGCACGGGGAGCAGGCGAGCACCGCGGCGACCGCGGCTTCGATCTTGGGACCATCCCCGCGCGGGCGGGGAGCAGCTGCGGCGATCCGTTTAGTGCCGGCCATCCCGGCTGCTCCCCGCACCCGCGGGGACGGTCCCCACGGGTGTCCACGAACAGCGGTTCACCGGTGCTGCTCCCCGCACCCGCGGGGATGGTCCCAGGGGCCCGGCTATGGGGTGCTGCTCGATGGCCTGCTTGAACTTTTCCCGTGATGCTGGACACTCGTTGCTTACGCTGCGAGGGCGTGTTCTTGCTCGTGTCGCTGTCGGATCTCCAGCGGGGTGAGGTACCCCCAGGCCGGATGCTTCCGCAGCCGTCTGCGGTCGTAGAAGGTCTCGATGAAGGCGAAGATCTCCGCGCGGGCAGTGGTCCGGTCGGGCCGGCGGCGGGTGCCGATCTCCTCTTTGAGCAGTGCGAAGAAGCTCTCGGCGGCGGCATTGTCATAGCACGAGCCGGTTCGGCCCACGCTCTGCCGCAATCCCAACCTGCGTATCTCCCGGCCCAGTTCGTCAGAGGTGTACTCCGCTCCGCGGTCCGGGTGCACGATGCAGCCGGGCTGGAGCCGGCCGCGTCCGGCGGCCATCGCCAGCGCGTCGACCACCAGGGACGCGCGGTGGTGATCGGCCATCGAGTAGCCGACGATCTCGCGGGTGGCCAGGTCCAGCCAGGTCGCCAGATATAGCCGGCCCTCGTCGGTGGGGATGAAGGTGATGTCACCGACCAGTTTCCGGCCCGGGGCGTCGGCCGTGAAGTCGCGGCCGATCAGGTCCGCGGCGGGCACCGCCCTGTTCGCCGGACGGGTCAGCGACCGGCGCTTGCGCCGGGTGACCCCGGCGATGTCGCGCTCACGCATGATCCGCTCCACCCGCTTGCGGTTGACCCGCCGGTCCAGCCTGCGCAACTCGGCATGGATACGCGGCACCCCGTAGGTGCACCGGGAGGCGATGTGCAACACGGTGATCTCGTGGGCCAGGACGTCGTCGACGGCCCGGCGGGCGGCGCGGGCCTGCCCGCCGGCCGACCAGGTGATCTGGTCCCTGGTGATGCCTGTGACCTCCAGCGACCAGAAGAACTGAGACGCTGTGACGCTGGAAATCTCAGCAAATCTGATCCCGGAGGCGCGGTTGCCCGGTGCCGTCTCAGTTGATCGGGTCCGTCGCTGCTGTTCCGGTTAGGGCCGGAGCTTCCGTGCCTGCGAGTAGAAGCAGTTGAAGACCATCGACCTGACAAGTCGGGGGCGGTTCTTCGTCTTGGCCCATGGGGGCAGAACGAGGACACGTTCGTGGCCCCTCAGTCGATACAGAACTCGTTGCCCTCGATGTCCTGCATCGGGATGCACGAATCATTGCCGTCATACAGCGTTCGCACGTGTACCGCGCCGAGCGGGACCAGTCGTGCGCATTCGGCCTCAAGTGCGGCGAGGCGCTCTTCACCCACGAGTCCAGTGCCGACCCGCACGTCAAGATGCAGCCGGTTCTTGGCGGCCTTCCCTTCGGGAACGCGCTGAAAGTACAGTCGCGGGCCCACACCTGAGGGATCTATGCAGGCGAACCATGAATCCCGCTGCTCAGGTGGCTGCGAGCGCTTGAAATCGTCCCAAGTGGCAAACCCCTCCGGTGGCGGCGGTACGACATACCCCAACACCTCGCACCAGAAACGAGCGAGGCGCTCAGGTTCTGCGCAGTCGAAGGTGACTTGGAACTTCTTGATCGATGACATCGGTCCACCGTAGTGGCGCGTGCTCGTCACCGAGATCCCGGGGTTTCATCGCCGTGCGGGTCGAGGTCTCGCGTGACATGAGTAGCGCCAACAGACCACGTCGCCTGAGCAGACGAGCGAAGAACCGCGCCTGGATCAGTCGTCCAGGGTCCGCGTGGACGACTGCGCGGAGTTCCGCTGGGCTGCTCGCAGGGCGGTCTGTTGGGGGATGTGGGGGCGGCCAGCCGTCATTACTAGGCGTACGGCGCGTAGCGCGTCCAGGCTGGCCAGGGGGTCGCCGTCGACGACGAGGATGTCCGCGCGGTATCCCTGTGCAAGACGGCCGGTCTGACCGTCCAGGCCCAGCGCAGAGGCAGCCTTGGTGGTGGCCATGTCGATGATGCGTTCCCTGGGGATTTCCAAGTGTTCGAAGAATTCCAGACTGGAGACCAAGCCGTCGAAGACAGCTCTGGGCACCCCTGCATCCGTCCCTGCCACCAGGTGCACTCCCTGCTCCGCCATCCGGCGCATGGGGGCGAACAGCGCCATGGCCCTCTCAGGGCCGACCCTGTCGGCGAAGGATCGCCAATTCGGGTGGTTGGCAGGGCACACGGCGATCCCCCTGGCAATGATTTCCGCGAGCAGGTCGTCTCGTAGGTGGCAGTCGCCGTCCTCGGTCATCCAGCTGCAGTGCTCGATTGTGTCGACGCCTGCTGTTATGGCTGCGGCGATGCCCTGCACACCGTGCGCATGGGCGGCCACCCGCAGGCCCAGCAGGTGGGCCTCCTCTACGGCCGCTGCAAGTTCCTCGGGGCTGAACTGGGGTTGGTGAATTGGGGGACCGCCAGGGGTCAGACCTCCGCCCGTCGCCATCACCTTGATGACGTCTGCGCCACTTTCGGCGTTACGGCGTACCTTCTCGCGGATCTCGGCCTCTCCTTCGACTTCGCCGCCAAGGAACCAGCAGTGCCCCTTGCGGGCGGTCAGTGGTGCGGTGGCGGCCAGGATTCGCGGTCCGGCCACGGTGCCCGCGCCGATCGCCTCGCGCAGTCGGACGGCTAGCCCACTGCGGTCGCCCAGGTCCCGGGCGGTGGTGATGCCGGCGTCGAGCAGCTGCCGCGCTCGGCCTGTCATGCCAAGGAGCAATGTTGTGTCGTCGCTCTCGATCACGGTGGTGACCGGGTCCGGTCCTGCGTCGAAGGCCAGGTGGACGTGGCAGTCGATCAGGCCGGGCAGCACGGTGGCGTCCTCGGAGAAGTGCAGTGTCCGGCAGTCCGACTCGGCAAGTGCCAGCACGTCTTGGCGTGGTCCGGCAGCGACGATGCTGTCTCCCCCGATGAGGATGGCACCATCCCGCATCGGTGCGATGCCGGTATCGAGCAGAATCCGTCCAGCCGTGATCAGTGTCTGGCTCATATCCTCTTGCTCTCTCCGCTTACATGTGTGTCCCCGGCGGATATGCGTTGCCTCACCGCGTCCGACAGCTCTGCGAGTTGCCGCACGTCGTCTTCCAGGCTGTGCGTGCGTGGCATCGCGACGACGATGGCCTGGGCCGGGGCTGCCTGGCCATGCTCGCGCCGGTGCAACGCTGCGCACAGCTGCTCGGCCAGGTCGTCGGCCGACGCCGCCAGTTCCGGGTCGCCGTCCGCTGCCGGAGCCAGGTGGGGGCTGATCCGCACCAGGCCGTCACGGCACTCGATGGCTCTCCGGTAATAGCGTCGATGTATACCGAGCGGGTGCAGCCGGTCGCGCCACCGCGTGACCCGGACTCGGTCAAGGGCATCCTCGGGGTATGCCTCGTGCAGCAGCTCCCAAAGGGGTCCCAGGCGGTGGTACATCTGGCGGTGGTGCCGGCGCAGTCGCAACGCCGCGAGCCGCATGGCGATCCCTGGGTAGCTGACGCCGATCAAGAACACTGGGACCGCGACCGCGACGATCAGGCTCGAGCCGAGGGTGACAGTCCGGGGCACGGTGCCTCCCTGCCAGCGGATCACCGTCAGCACGGTGCGAATCGCGCAGGCCACGGCCATGGAGCCGATGCCTGCCCCCGCCAGCCAAAGGCCGGTCGCTAGCGGGTGCTGTGACGCCCGCGCGTACACACACGTCCACCGCAGGGCCATTGCCAGGGCGTAGACGAGGTACAGGTCGGCGATGATGTAGAAGCCCGCGAGAGCCGGATCGCGCAAGTCAAGACTGCGGAAGTTGGCGCCCGGATCGTGCGTGCCCTCTGCCGCGGTCGCAAGGATGAGGCCGACCGCGGCGAGGGCCAGCAGCAGTGTCTCCTTCCGCACACGCCTGTCGGCAGGATCAGCTGCGGAGTACAGGTAGAAGCACATCAGCCAGTAGGCCATGCTGAGCACGAACAAGTTCTGCACCAGTCGCGGGGCTCCAGCTCCGCCTACCCATTGGATACAGGCAGCGAAGGGCGGCATGGCAAACACGAACGAGCCGGCAGCGCTAGTCAGGCATAGTGTGACCGCGCGCAGGGGCACGTCACGGGGTGCTTTGACGAGCTGGAAGACTTTCCAGCCCAGCGCCGCAGCGAAAACCAGGCCGATGATGAAGGTGAAGGTGTAGACGATCACAGCCACCCCTGCCGGTCGCCCAGCGCAGTGTGGAGTCGGCGCACCGACATGTCTTCTGGCGGTGGCGGCGCCACCCGGTTCAGCACCGAGGCCCATTGCAGGATGATGGTGGCGACAAGTTCTGCTTCCCGCTCGTGCTCCTGATCGTACGACGTGCGTCGCAGGGCACGGCGGATTGCCTGGGGCGCGATGTCCGGCATCATGAGGCCCCACAGATCCTCAACACCGTCGTGTCCGGCCAGGATGTGACCGACCTCGTGCAGGATGATGTGGTCCTGGTGGGGTTTAGTGGTCTCGCGCTGGTAGATGATGTAGTCGCTGGCACTGGTGGCGATCCAGATCCCGAATGGGCCTGGCACCGGTAATGAGTACGGCACCAGATGGATCGGCCGGCCCCGGTGCTGGGCCAGCTCACGACACAAGGCGTCCACCTGCAGCGGAGGTTGGATGTCCAGAGCTTGGAGCTCTCGTTTGCAACGTCGGCGAAGCGTGCGCTCCTTCACCGGTCTTACCCCCTAGATACAAGATCGAGCATCACTTGCTATGGCGATACGTTCGGATGTGGGGCGCCGTTTCGCCAACCTCGCACCGGATCGTTGAAGCCTGGTCAGGGCTCAGCACGACACGTTAGCGCTCGGCTGCGAGGCACTAGAGGGCGGGTTGGGGTCTCAGTGCGTTGTGGCTAACCGGATTTCGTTCGAGGCGTGCGGCGCGGGTGATCATCTGGACAGAGGTACGGGTGCGGTCGCGGGCATGAAAGAACGGGCCCCTTGGTAGTGACGCGGTTACGACACCAGCACGACCAAGGAAGCCCGTTGCCCGATCAGTTGAGCAGTACCACTGTGCCTGCGTCCACCGCGGTCACCCCTGCGTGTGACTGCTACGTGCACCGGTTCGGTTCGATCGCTCCGGGGCTGCGGGCAGGCTGCTATCCCAGTGACATGACGGATGCGGAGTGGGCCGAGGTCCGCTCGGCGATGCCGGTTCCGGCCTGGCTGCTGAAGCGGGGCGGGCGTCCGGAGGCGTACTGCCACCGCGAGATACTCGACGCGGTGCGCTACCTGGTCGACAACGGCGTGAAGTGGACGGCCATGCCGGTCGACTTCCCGTACTGGCGGGCGGTCTACGACTTCTTCCGCCGCTGGCGGTCCTACGGCTACGTGCGTGAACTGCACGAACGCCTGCGACGTTCGGCGAGGGAACGCTCGGGCCGCAACGCCGAGCCCAGTGCGGGAGTCATCGACAGTCAGTCGGTGGACGCCTCCGAGACCGTCGGCGAGGACAGCCGCGGATACGACGGCGGCAAGTCACGTGACGGCCGCAAGCGTCACATCCTGACCGACACCGAGGGCCTGCTCCTGGAGGTCACCGTGACCACGGCCGATGTGCACGACTCCAAGGCCGCCCCCGCACTGCTGGAGACGTTCATGGACCAGCCGGGCCGGCTGCTGAAACTGGTGTGGGTCGACAGTGCCTACCAGGGTCCGGCGCTGGCGAAGGCGTTCGCCCGCCACGGAGTCCGGACCGAGGTCGTGCGCCGCTCCGACGGACAACGCGGATTTGTCGTCCTGGCCCGCAGGTGGGTCGTGGAGCGCACGCTGAGCTGGCTGGCCCGCTCACGCCGCCTCAACCGCGACCACGAACGCCGCCCCGACCACCACGCCCAGATGGTGTGGTGGGCCGCCGTGATCAGGCTGTCCCGGCGCCTGGCCGCAGACGCTCCGCGCTGGCCGGAGAAACGCCCCGCCCGACTGCTGCGGGCACGGGCATGAACCGTCCGTCCTTCGCCCGCACCAGCCAGCCCCGCTTCTCCAGCACGTAGGCACGGTGCCGGATCCTCTCCACCTCGTTCTTGATCTCCGCCTCCCGGCCCACCGCCCGCGTCAGCTCCACCCCGTTCACCGGCCCCGAAGCAGCCACCACCGCGGCGAACACCTCCCGGTACAGGCCGCTGAGCACCTCCTCGCCCATGCCCGACCGCCACACCGGCGGCCGCTCGCCATGCCCCGCGCCGGGGCCGCCCGATCCCACGGCAGCAGCCATCCCACCACCGGACAGCACGGAAACCGGCGTATTCACCGCGCCCTCCCCGGCCAGCACCGACACGAGCTCCTCACGCCCCACCCGGGCCCGCTCGACCCGCTCCCGCGCGGCATCCACCTCCGCCTGAGCCTGCTCCAGGACCTCCGTCCAGGACTCCAGATCCTGCCTCGCCCGCGCCTCACGCTGTTCCATCAACCCCAGCACCGACGGCATCGCACCCTCCTCGATCCACAACAAGCCGTCCGCTGCCTGCCCCTACCCCTCCGCGATCATGCCCCGCACACGACGAAGCCCCTGCTCATCGAACAGGGACTCCCTTTGCCACAACGCACTCACCGAAGGCAGGGGGCGTTCAGGACGGTTCCTCTGGCTGCTCAAGGGTTCGCAGGCGGTCGATCACGCTATTCAGCGTGTGAAGGCTCTCCGCTGACAGTTCGGTGGCTCGCAATGCCAGGTTGCGGATGGCGCCGGTCTTGAGGGCCTGGAGAAGCTTGAGTTGCTCGTCCACACGATCGGCGACAGCGTCGCTGAGGAAGTACTCCGTTGGCACACCGAAGTACTGTGCGAGTGCTTCCAGATGCCCCAGTCGCGGATTCGTGGCCTCCCCTTTGTGCAGCTTCCAGATGTAGCTGGGTGAGATGACGCGCTTGTCGGCGGCCTTGTCGATGGCACTGGCGATCGCTCCGTACGGCGGAGGAGCCCCTCCCTCAGGCGTAGTGAGTTTGATGAGGCGGTCCAGCTTCTCGGCCAGAGATGCCCGCTTGCCCTCATCTTGGCCTGTCCCCATATGCTCAAATCTCCATCAGTTCGGCTTCAGAAGTACGGCTTCGGTCAGAGGCGCAGACCAGGCGTGCAAGTCGGCAGCCTCGCCATCCGCTGGTACCGGCGTTTTTCTGCAGAAACGCCAAACGGTTTTCGCCGACGGGCGGAACGTCCAGGCGGTGGAACGCACAGTCCTGCTTGACTGTGGTCCCGAGGGCGGCTGCCCGAGGGGCTGCCGCTCCAACCGGAAGACGCAAGCGGATGGGCGCTACGCCCTCACCGTGCTCTGTGGTCACTGTGTCCTCGTCAGCGCTCATCGCCAGGGCTCCATTAGGTTACCGCCCCACGGTGCGGCCATCCCCCACGGGTGTCGGCATCATCCGGCCCCTCTGCGCGGGTGCGACTGGCGGTGCGGTCCGGAGCCGCCTCCGTCCGTAGGCTCCGGACCCTTGCTGGCGGGGAGACGCGTGGTGGCTGGACATGATCCCTCGCGTTTCCGCCTGTAAATGATCCTGCTTAGACTCGCACCACCCCACGTGGCCAGTGGGGCGCAAGTGGCAATACGGCACGGGGGAAAGATGATTGAACCTTCACCATCACTCCGCAGCCTGGCGGCCGGCCGAACCGCGCCAGAGGTTCAGCAGCTAAAAGCCGGGATCAGCCCTGGGCGTGTGGGCCGCAGTTCGGCAGCGGCCCCCGGGCCCGCTTCCCCTGGGCCTCACCCAGGCGAGCGAACGGCGACCTGCGCGGCGCCTCGAATCGTCAGCCCTGCACCTGTAAAGCTGTGGAGGCAGGCCATTTCAGTAACACCCGTGATGTCCGTACGGCCGTTTCGTGATCGTGCGTTGCTCCGTCCACATGCCTGCTGGGTGATCTCGTTTCATTCAGTTGGCGACACCGGCACCGAAGGACCCCGACATCGATCATCTGCCCCCTTCCTGGGGGTGACACGGTGAGTTTCGGTGGAAGGATCAAACGCGGCCCCATGGCCGCCGACGTCTTCGACGCCCAGTTCACGAGGGTCTACAACGGCCTGTTCCGCGACCCTCGCCTCTCCTTTAAGGCCAAGGGCATCTTCGGCCTCATGTCTACCCATCGAGACGGCTACGGTCTGTCGCTCGAGTCCATCGCGGCCTGCGCTCCGGACGGCGTCTCCGGGGTGCGGACAGGCCTTCTCGAGCTGATCAAGTTCAACTACCTGCAGCGTGACCGCAAACGCGACAATCTCGGCAGGTTGGGTGACTCCGTCTACTTCATCACGGACATGCCGGATGGCTTGATCCTCCTGATGAACCCCGATTGGGATACCTCGAAGGGGAAAACCAGCAGGTCGGAGCCTGAGTGCGAATTTCCACAGTTGGCCGAGCCTACGGTGGACGATCGCTCCGATAAGAAGAACAAGCTCAAGAAGACCAACAACAAGAAGACCAAACCCCTCCCTCCCTCCCGTGAGCCCAAGTCAGGCGATGCGACACCACGCTCTGGCATCTGCAATGCCCTCACCACGAGGGAGGCGCCGCCCAATGGAACTGGGCCAACGGCTGGCCAGGCCACATCCGCCGTCCCGGCCCCCGCTAACCGGGATGCCCAAGGTAGCGCCACCGCCGGCCTGCGGCTGCTGAACACCATCGCCCGCAGCCATGGCCCTGAGTTCCTCCTGACCGGCAAGACGCTCTCAGACCAGGCCCATGTGGTCGACGAGATGCTGGCGGAAGGCTGGACACCACAGGAAATCCGGCACATCGTCGCCGGGAGACCCTGGCCCGGCAGGATCAGGACAAGTCGCGAGGCCATCATCGCCAGCCGCCTCGGCCAGGCCCGCACGGGGCAGCCTCCCGCCCGAGCGGATGCAGTCGACGCACTCACGACCCATCCGGACAGCCGTGCACCCACTAGGCAGGCATTCGGCGATGCCTTGCGCATCCGTCCCGTGTTCGTCGAGTGCCGTGACTGCGGCCGTCCGGCCCAGCTCGGTCACGGACATTGCGCGGCCTGTATGAACTGGCCGCTGTGCAAGGGAAGCTGCGGAATCCGGGGCGTATCGGAACGCCGGGTGGACCCCTCCCGGGGATCTGACTACTGCCCCGCGTGCGAAGGAAGTTGCGGCGAAGCGAGCGAGCCGTTCCGCTCGCTTTCCGCGACGGCCTTCGTCGACGAATTCGGTCAGCACTTGGTGATGGGGCGGGCAAAGGCGCCCTGGAGATGAGGCAAGCCATCGAGCACACGGTTCGGAACGTATTGCGCCGTGAAAGGGCGCATGCACTGCCAGGCAGTCTGCCCCTACGAACACGGGAGGAGTTCAGTGTGAAGCAGCCTCAGTAGTTGGCCTGAGTCCTCCGGACGCCCCTTCCGCTGAGCGTTGCCGCAGCGCCTCCCACCAGGAGCGGTTTTCCTGGTACCACTGCACCACGTCGGCGAGCCCGCGTTCGAACGGCACCTCGTTCCGGAAGCCGAGTTCCGCGCGAATCTTCGAATCGTCCAGCGAATAGCGCAGATCGTGCCCTTTACGGTCCTCGACATGGCGCACATGGCTCCAGTCGGCACCGCACAGGCGGAGTATGTCTGCGGTCAGGTCCCGGTTGGTCAGCTCTCGGCCTCCCCCGACGTTGTAGACCTCGCCAGCCCTTCCGCGGTCCACTACTGCCTGGATCGCGCGGCAGTGGTCGTCCACATGCAGCCATTCCCGCACGTTCGATCCGTCGCCGTACAGCGGCACGGGCCTACCGTCGAGGAGGTTCACGACGAACAGTGGGATGATCTTTTCCGGGAACTGGTAAGGCCCGTAGTTGTTCGAGCAGCGGGTGATGGAGATGTCCATCCCGTGGGTGCGCCAGTACGAACGGGCAATGAGGTCTGCCGCCGCTTTAGACGCGGAGTACGGGGAGTTGGGCTCCAGCGGGCTGTGTTCTGTCCAGGAACCGCTGGCGATGCTTCCATAGACCTCGTCAGTGGAAACCTGAACCACTCGGGGGATCCGGGCGATCCGAGAGCATTCCAGGAGGTTGTGGGTGCCTTGGACATTGGTGCGAACAAACTCCTGCGCCCCTCCAAGGGAGCGGTCCACATGGGATTCGGCGGCAAAATGGACCACGACATCGTGTCCCGGCAGTATCTCGCGGAGTGGTTCCGGGTCGCAGATGTCGGCACGGACGAAACGGAGCCGCCGGTGGAGCATCGGCAGGCTCGTCGTGGTGCCGGCATAGGTGACCTTGTCCACCACTGTGACCTGCGCACCGCGGCACGAAGGGTAGTGGCCGGCCAGGAGACTGCGGACGTAGTGGGAGCCGATGAAGCCGGCGCCACCGGTGACGAGGACTTTCACGCCGCGGCCTCAATCCTCGAGTGATCTCCCACGACCAGGCGATGGCGGTGCGAGAACCTGGGCGCCTGGCTGACCTCGGTGTTGCGTCCGATGAGCGAGCCATGGATGCCGCGCACTCCGCGGATGGCGGCCCCGTCCATGACGATCGAATCCTCAACTTCGGCGTGCTCCAGCAGACCGTTGCGGCCGATGGAGACGCAGGGACCGACAGTGCTGTCCTGCACCACGGTTCCCGCACCGATGGTCACCGGCCCCACTATCCGGGAGCGTTCGATCCTCGCGCCTGGCTCGATCACGATCGGGCCGGAGCCGATCAGCTCGCTGTGGGCGTCGACACTCCCTGCCTGTGAAGGGGTGAGTGACCCCAGCAGCACACGGTTGCAGTCGAGCATGTCCTCGATCCGGCCAGTGTCCTTCCAGTAACCATCGAAGATCTCCGCCCGGACCTGCCTGCCGTTGCGTCGGAGCCACTCGATGGCATCGGTGATCTCCAGCTCGCCCCGGGCGCTTGGCTCGATGCTGCGCACTGCGGTGTGTACTTCTTTGGTGAAGAAGTACACACCGATCAGCGCGGTGTCGCCGACTGGTTCGGAGGGCTTCTCCACCAGCCGTTCGACGCTGCCGTCGGCTCCCAGTACGGCGATGCCGTACTCGGCCGGATCAGCGACCTTGGCGACCAGCAGCTGAGCGTCCGGGCAGTCGGCGCGGAACCGCTCGGCATGAGCCGCCACCCCGCCCACGAGGACGTTGTCCCCCAGATACATGACGAAGTCTTCCCGGCCCAGAAAAGGTTCGGAGATCTGGACGCAGTGGGCGAGGCCGAGTGGGGCCTCCTGCTGGATGTAGGTGACGCGCAGGCCGTGCGCCGATCCGTCCCCGACCGCACGGCGGATGTCGTCCCCGCGGTCACCGACGACGATGCCCACGTCTGTGATGTCGGCGTCACGGAGGTTGTCAAGGCAGTGGAAGAGCACCGGTACGTTGCCGACGGGCACGAGCTGTTTGGGCATGGAGTAGCTCAACGGGCGCAGTCGAGTGCCGCTGCCCCCGGACAGTACGAGAGCCTTCATGGCTGTCTCTTTTCTTCTCCCGCTCGAAGGATTGGGTGCGGCCGGGCACGTGGCGTTGTACCCGGCCCACTGGGCTTGGCAGGCGGGCGCGTGGCTGCTCCCAGGAGGCTTTGACGGCCTCTGGGTCCTGTTCAGGCGTCCTTGACGGCAACGAGCAGACGGTCGTTGGTCACCGTGTCGAGGGGAATGACGTCCTTCACCCGGAAGCCGGCCTTCTCCGCCCACTCTCTGCAGGAGCTCTCGGAGTATTCGGAACCACCGTCGCGGATCAGGCTGCAGATCAGACTCTGGAGGTGGGCGTGGGCGTCGAAGCTGCCGTCCGCGATCATGGCGTCGTATACGAGCAGAACACCACCGGGGCGGACGGCCGGGAAGGCCCGCTCCAGCAGGGTCCTGCGGGCCTGTTCCGGCCAGTCGTGCAGTACATGCCCGAAGATGACCACGTCGGCTTCGGGGAGCGGATCGGAGAAGAAGTCACCGCCCTGGAAGGAGACCTTGTCACGGGTGCGGAGCCCGGCCATGTGCTCGTCGAAGAGGGGCTCGAGTCCGGGGACGTCGAAGACCGAACCCTGCAGGTGCGGATGGGCTTTGACCAGGAGGCCCGCCAGGTTGCCGCGTGCCCCTCCGACGTCGACGAAGGTGCGGTGCCGGCTCCAGTCCACGCTGCGTGCCAGTTCGGGCGCGACGATCGAGTTGAACGTGTCCATGTGCGCCATGAAGGCCCTCGCCGTTTCCAGGTCGGGCTGCTCGTCGGTCACCGCTCCGGCCGGTGTCTGCGGACCCGACTTCGCCCGGCCGTCACGCAGCGCCTCGGTCAGGCTGGACCACAGTCCGTAATGGACCCTTCCGTGCTGGACCACGCTGCCGTTCATCGACAGCGGTCCTCCCGGTACCAGAAGCACCTGGGCGGCATGACTGTTGCGGTACTGGCCTTCTGTGTATTCCAGGAGGCCGAGGCCGACCAGTGCGCCGAGGAAGTCCGGGGCGAGGCGGGGGTGCAGGCGAAGACGCTGGCACAGCGTGTCGACCGTGGCGGGGCCTGCGGCCAGGGTCTCGAACAGTCCAAGCTCCACGGCGCTGTGCAGCACCTTTGCCTGGGTGTATGCGGTGTTGAGCCGCCCGATGTCACGGGCTGCGGCCATCGCATCGGCGTGCTTGGACGACGTCATGACGTGCCTTTCTGGAGGACTGCAGTGTGAGGCAGGAGTGGAGGCGGTGGGCGCGGCCGAGAACCGGGCCTGGACACTCAGGCGCGTTCGGCCAGCAGGATGCGCAAGGGGACGCCAGGCAGCGAGTGGAAGCGCGGGGGAGTGAGTCCGGCCGCGGCGAACATCCGCCGGTAGGCATCCATGCTGTGTGACTCACCCTCGTGGGTCCATGCGAGCATCAGGACGGAGAACAGGTGCGGAACCGGATCCTCGGCGGGCGGCCGGTCGTCGGTCGTGATAGCCACCACGGCGACCTTTCCGTCCGGCTTCGTCGCTTGGGCGAGCTTGGTGAGCATCTCGGTCGCCCGCTCTTCGGAGAAGTGGTGGAGCACATTGGTGATCATCGTGACGTCGTAAGGGCCGCCCATCGGCACGGAGAACATGTCACCGGTGATGAGCTCCACACGGTCGCGCACGCCCATGCGTTCGGCGTGCCGAACCGACACGTCGAGCACATTGGCCCAGTCGATGTCCCACACCTTCGCCTGAGGGAATCGCTGGGCCAGTGTGTAGCCGTAGTAGCCGTGGCCGCAGGCCGTGTCGAGGACGTCGAGACAAGGGCGCTCCGTCGCCCAGTCGGCCAGGAGATCGGCGAGCTTTGCGGCCACACGGGAGGTGTTGCCGGTGGGATAAGCGGCGAAGTCCTCCCAGTAGGAATACTCCGGGGTCTCGGCGTTCTCATCGAGGACGGTGCCGCCGGAGCGCACCGCGTCGGCGAGCCGTCCAAGGGCCTGCCACTCGTAATCGCTTGAGGCCAGCCGCATGGCGGACCCGAAGTACGCAGGACTCGAGGTCACCAGCACCTCTTCAGCGCCCGGGGCGAGCCGGTATGCGTCGTCTTCCACGTCGAGCAGCCCGATGGCTGCGAGGGCAGCGAGCAGGACACGCATGCCGCGGGGATGAACGCCCAGACGCTTCGCCAGTTCATCGGCCCCCGCGGGCCCGTCGGCCAGCCCGTCGAACACGCGGAGTTCGACCCCAGCCCGCATCACCGCGGTCCGCCGGGTCGAAAGCAACATGTCAAACAAGCCCTCACGGGTGACTGCAGGGGTGCTGATGTCGGTCACGTCCTTCTCTCCCTCTGCTTAAACGGCGAGGACGACGTTGCAGGCGTCGGCTCGATCCGGACTCGAGGCCGGTCCAGGGATCTCCTTGAGCCACGTTCGAGGACGCCCTGGAAGCGTCTGGCCGCAAATCGAGCGGGTGCCGGAAAGCGCGCAAGCCCGCAAGGGGGAGCACAGACATGGAACTGGGTCTGGCCGGACGGGCAGTGCTGGTCACAGGGGGAAGCCGGGGCATCGGACGAGCCGTCGCCCGGGCCTTCGCGGCGGAGGGAGCCCTGACCGGCATCACCTACCACCGAGACGAGGAGGCCGCCCGCGACCTGGCGCAAGAGCTCGGTTCCGCAGAAGGCCGCGCGCTCGCAGTGCGCTACGTGCTCGGGGAGCCGGACTCCGCCACAGCAGCCGTACTCGCGATCGAGAAGGCCTGGGGGCGCCTCGACGTCGTGGTGGCCAACGCCGCGGAGCTCGGCGGACGCCGTCGGCCCGGTGTGCACTGCGAGGACGTTCCGGCCGACGAGTGGCAGCGGCTGATGGACGCGAACCTCGCCGGCACCCTGAGAACCGTCCAGGCAGGACTTCCGCCGATGCGCCGTGCCGGCTGGGGGCGGATCGTGCTGGTCTCGTCTCACATCACCCGCGACGGCGCCCCCGGCCAGGAGTTCTATGGCGCGGCGAAGGCCGCACTGCACGGCTTCGCCCGGAGCCTGACGTGGGATGTCAGTGCGGACGGAGTGCTGGTGAACGTCGTCTGCCCGGGGCTGACGTTGACGCAAGGGGTAGCTGCAGACCTGCCCGCGTCGGTGCGTGAAGGCGAGGCGGGGCGCACTCCGACGAGGCGTCTATCCACACCGGAGGAGGTTGCCGCCGCAGTGCTGTTCCTCGGTTCCCCCGCCAATGGACACATCAACGGCGAGGCGATCACTGTGGCTGGCGGCCGCTGACCGGCGTGCTGCCGCGCTCTTCCCGGGAGGCGTACCTCCCCCGCTAGGAAGCAGCCGGGTGAGCCCCTCGTCAGGGCCTGTCTCTCGACGACTCCTGCACATCGAACGGATCTCGAGCGCCGCTCGAGATCACGGTCAAAGGATGCGTGGCGCAGGGGCTGTCCCCCTCCGGACGCTTCGGACAGACGCAGGCGCTGCGCCCGTCGACGGGTCGGCGCGTTCACAGGAACGCCACAGGCAAGCAGCCGGGCGGCGGCAGTGGGGCCGTGCGACACCCCGCGCCTGGGTTCCTGACAGGCGGTAACACCGCTACAAACGGCTGAAACAGGGAGAGAACTCTGTATGACCGAGGGCTACGAACTGGGCGCCGGTACACCCCAGGTGCTGGTTGTAGGGGCCGGCCCGGTCGGCCTGACCGTCGCCCACGAACTGGCCCGGCGCGGCGTGCGGGTACGTCTCGTGGACGCCGCCGACGGTCCGACTCCCACCAGCCGCGCGGTGGCCACCCATGCCCGCACCCTGGAGATCTACGACCAGATGGGCGTGGCCGATGCCATGACCGAACGGGGACGCAGGATGCAGGCGTTCAGCATGCATCGCAACGGATCGCAGCTGGTGCGGCTCGGCGCCGAGTACCGGGCGACCCCCACCCGCTTCCCCTTCACTCTGCTGCTCGAACAGGCCACCACCGAAGAGGTGTTGCGCGAGGCGGTGGCCGACCTTGGGACAGACGTGGAATGGGGGACGCGGCTGGATTCCCTGCGCCAGGACGGTGATGTGGTCGAGGCGGTGCTCCGCCGCAAGGACGGGCCCGCCGAAAGTGTCTCGACGCCCTGGGTCGTGGGATGCGACGGCGGGCACAGCACGGTGCGCCGACTGCTGAAGCTCCCCCTGATCGGCGATTCCACGGAAACGTGGCTGATCGCGGATGCCGAAGTGGACATGGAAGCACCACAGGACAGCATCCACTGGATACATGTCGACGGCGGAACGGTCATGGCCGTGCCGTTCGCGACGCCCGGCAAATGGCGACTGCTCGACACCACCGTGCAGTCGGATTCCGGCAGACCCGACCAGGTGGCCAGGCGTTTCTCCCGCAAGCTGACGAAAGGTCTGGGCACTCGAGCTCAGGTGCGGATACCCAGCTGGGTCTCCGTCTTCACCATCCAGCAGCGCATGATTCAGAAGATGCGGGTGGGTCGGTGCTTCGTGGCGGGCGACGCCGCCCACGTCCACAGCCCCGCCTCCGGACAGGGGCTCAACACCGGCATCCAGGAAGCATTCAATCTCGCCTGGAAACTGGCCATGGTCATCCACGGCCATGCGCAGTACGCCCTCCTCGACAGCTACTCCGCCGAGCGTGTCCCCATAGGCCGCGATCTGCTGGAGACCACCCGCAAGGCCACCCGCCTGGTGGCACTCAAGAGCGCACTGGCGGCGGCCGCGATGCCCGTGGTCTTCGCCGTCGTACGACGGGTGCCCGCGCTGCGGCGCCGGATCGAGGGCAAAGTCATCGGACGCATGTCGGCCCTGCGTATCTGCTATCCCGACAGCCCGCTCACCCTGCCCGTGACACGGCAAGCCCGCCGAGTCGCCGGCCCCACTCCGGGCGAGCGCGTGACCGGCTTTACCGCCGAGGGCGCCACCGACGACCCCGGATGGACGGCGTTCGTTCAGGAGCTGCGGGACCCGCGCTGGACTCTGCTCGCGTTCCCTGACGCCTCGGGCACCGCAACGGAGCCGGCCACTTCCTGGCTGCGCGAGGCAGCGGAACGGTACGGCTCCTGGCTTTCGGTCCGCATCGTCTCGCGGCACGTCCAGCCTGAAGCGGCGCTGCCCGACCCCTACGCGGCGCTCACCGACCGTCTCGGCATACGGGAGCACGTGCCGGTCCACCCCGAGGCGCCGTCAAAAACCCAAACCGTCCCGCCCGGCACACAAGCCGACGGCCCCCTGCCGGACTTGTACGGGACGCTCGCCGACCGACTTGGCATACGGAAGCAGGGGTGGCTGCTGATCCGCCCCGATGCGTACCTGGCCGCCCGCGGCGACCGCCTCGCCGCCGATGAGCTGTCCGGCGCGCTGGCGGCACTGCCCATCGCCACCTCCGGTCCGCTGCCGCTCCGGGACGCGACCTGACGTTCGTCCGAGTCTCTCTGCCCAAATCACGTCATTCACCCGACGCCCGAATCGAATGAAGGGCCCCTCTGTGTCCGAAACGACAACTTCACCTGTGCTGGCCACGGTTCACCGCGGTACCGCCCCGGTGCCTCCCGAGTTCCTTTTCGACGTGGTCGCCGACGCCGAGAAGTGGCCGCAGTTCTTCGCTCCGGCCGTGCATGCCGAGTACCTCGAGCGCGGGGACGACACCGATGTCGTGCGGCGCTGGTTCCTCACCCCCGACGAGGATGTGAAGGTCCGTACCGCCCGGCGCCACCTGGACCGTGACGGGCTGAGGATCACCCTCGACGACACGGAGCCCGACGCATCGCGCGTCTCCTCCCGCGTCGAGTGGACGTTCACGAACGTCTCCGACGGGGCAGCGGAGGTCGAGCTACGCCACGAGCTGGTGCCCGCAGAGGGGCTCACGACCGCGGACCGTGAGGCCCTCGCGACGGAGCTCGAGCGCAACTCGGCCGCCCAGCTCGCCGCCGTAGTCGACCAGGGGAACCGGCGCGAGCTACTCGAGCAGCTCGTGCTCTCCTTCGAGGACCCGCTGTTCGTGGCCGGGCGGCCCGAGGACGCCTATGAGGTGCTCTACGAGGCGGACAAGTGGCCCGACCGCATCGCCCACGTGTCCCGCCTGGACATGACCGAAGACGTGCCAGGCATCCAGTTCTTCGACATGGACACCAAGACGCCCGACGGCGTACCGCACACCACGCGCTCGGTCCGGATATGCCTGGAACCCAGGCTGATCGTCTACAAGCAGACCACGCTGCCGCCCCTGCTGGATGCGCACACGGGCCACTGGCGATTCACGACGACGCCCGAGGGCCTGATCGTGTCGGCCCGCCACACCGTCACCATCAAGCCTTCCGCACTGTCGCTTCTGGGCGAGGGAACGACCATCCAGGACGCCCGGAAGTACCTCCGCAATGTCCTCAGCGCCAACAGCATGAAGAACCTGCAGCTCGCCAAGGCCTTTGCCGAGGACCCGACCCGTGCCTGAACCAGCACCTGCCCCGGATCCGGACCGCCTGGACGGTCTGCTGAGCCGGGCCGCGCTAACCACGCCGCAAAAAATCGCGCTGCGCGGCGACCGCACACAGCTGACCTATGCACAGCTCGACGAGCGCGTGTCCCGCTGCGCTTCCGTGCTGCGCGGGAAGTTCCACGCAGACGGGCAGTTAGTCGCGCTGGCCGCGGCTCTGGACCCGTCGACAGCCGTCGCGTACTACGGAACTATCCGAGCCGGCGCCACGGTGGCGATCGTCAACCCGCACCTGCGCCAGGAGAACCTCGTCCACGCGCTGCGCACCTCCTCGGCGAGCGTCGCCATCGTGACAGCCGAGATGCACACCCGGCTCAAGCAGGTGCGGGACCGGCTGCCGTCGCTCAGGCACGTGGTATTGATCAGCGGGAACGAGGACAAGAGAGAGGCGGCGGCGACGGAGGGACCGGCGTCGCTGGATGCACTCATCGACAACGCGCACGCGGTCGAGGAGCGGGCCGGTGTCGGCCACCCCGAAGACGTGGCGTGCATCCAGTTCACCAGCGGCACGACCGGGCCGCCGAAAGGCGTCCGGCTCTCCCACCGCAACCTCATCGCCAACGCCGGGCAGGTGGCACGCGCGCACCGGCTCGACGGCGACGCGGTCATGCTCAACCATCTTCCTTTGTTCCACCCGATGCACCTCAACGCGGGCGTGGCGGCCATGGCCACCCACATCCTCTGCGCGGCCGACGACGTGGCGGACTCCATTGAGGCCGCCAACGCCGCAGGGGCAACACACTTCTACAGCCTGCCGGTCCGGCTGGCCCGGCTGGCAGACGACCCCCGATTGCCGCGTCTCTGTCTCAATACCGTGCGTACGATCCTCTCGGGCGGCTCCACCCTTCCCCCGCACGCCGCCCGAACGCTGTCCGCCCACTTCGGCGTTGCGACCGTGCAGGGCTACGGTCTGGCCGAAACATCCCCACTGACGCATGCTGACCTACCCGAACGGCCCACCCCCAGGTCGGTCGGCCCGCCCGTGGAGGGGACCGAATGCCGCGTCGTCGGTGTGGAGAGCCGTGAGCCGCTGCCATCCGGGAAACCCGGGGAGGTGCAGGTCCGCGGCCCGCAGGTGATGCAGGGATACCTCGCCGGTGTCGAGGCTCCCATCGACGCGGACGGATGGCTGTCCACCGGCGACGTCGGGTACATCGGGGACAGCGGGGTGCTGTTCCTGGTGGACCGCCTCAAGGACGTCTTCAAGTGCGACAACGAGCTGGTGTCACCCAGCGAGATCGAAACAGTTCTCGCCCGCCACCCGCAGGTCGCCGACTGCGCCGTGGTGGACGTGCCGCATCCGTACAGCGGGGCCGTCGCCCATGCCTTCGTCGTACCCCGAAGCGCCGAGGCCCACCCCGAGGCGATCGTCGCCGAAACGAACGAGGAACTCGCAGATTTCGAACGTGTGCGGGGAATCGACTTCACCGATTCCATCCCGCGCTCCCCCAACGGCAAGGTCCTGCGGCGCGAACTGCGCGAGCGGGCGAAATTCAACACCACTAGGAGGGTCGCCATGGTGACCGTCATCAACCGGCTTACGGTCTCGGGAGACGCGTCGGAGTTCGAGCGTGCCATCTCCGCCATCACCGGCTACATGAAGCAGCAGCCCGGATTTATCGGCCACCAGCTGTACCGCTCGCGCACGAACCCTCAGGTCTACGTGGAGACCGCCGAATGGACTGCGGCGGAGCTGCACCGCAAGGCCATGACGGCGGACACCTTTCGGAACCTGGTGAAGGACCTGGGCAAGGTCGCCTCGGCCGAGCCGGACGTCTTCGAGGTGGTGGCGGACTGACGGCCTGACGCCAGGCCGGCCGGCCAGGCAGCCGACTGCCCCAAAAAGCACCGGGTCCCGCACGTCACCGTGCGGGACCCGTTCTTTTCCGGCCGACTCCGCGGGCGCCGCGGTCACGGCATGGACCTGCGCTACGGCCGAACGGCGCGCTACGGCATGTCGTCCCGCGTGACGGTGCGCCGGTTGATGCGCAGTTCGCCGTCCTCGCGCACCAGTACGTCCTCGCAGACACAGCTGCGGTGCGGCCGCGGCTCGCCGCCCTTGGGCGTCGCGAAGACCAGCGCGTAGCAGCGCACGTGCAGAGAGCCGTCGTCCTGCGGCGTGACGGAGAGCATGCCGTGCCAGTGTCGGTGTTGTTCCCCTGCCGCCCGCAGCCCCGCATGGGCGTCCCGCACTGCGGCGGCGAGCGCGGCCCGTCCGCGCACAGGCTGCGGAAGCGTCGGCGGATGGAACGAACCGTCCTGCGTGAAGTCGTCGGCCCACTCATCGGCGGCGCCGGAGTCCAGGCGCTGCATGTGGCTCGCGTAGAACTGCTGCACCTCGGCATAGAGGGAGGCGAAGGCAGGGGCGTCTGCACCGGCCTGGGCGTTCATACGTTCCAGTCTCCTTTGACGGTCTTCGGCGGTATCGCTGGACTCAGGCGTCCAGCAGGGCGACGGCCCGCGTCCACCCGGCTCCCGCTCCGGCGATCCGCACGGGGAAGCAGCTCAGCGTGAATCCGTACGGGGCGGGCAGGGAATCCAGGTGGGCCAGCCGTTCTATCTGGCAGAACTCACGCTCCCGGCCAGCAAAATGTGCCGGCCACAGGACGGAGCGGTCCCCGGTCTCCTGGTACTGCTCGATCATGTGACCGAAGGGCGCGTCCAGGCTGAAGGCGTCCGTGCCGATGACCCGGACTCCCATATCGAGCAGACAGTGGACGGCCGAGGCGTCTAGACCGGTGAACTCGGTGAAGTAACGAGGCGTCCCGGCCAGGCGGTCGGCGCCCGTGCGAATGATCACAATGTCGAGGGGAGCAGGCTGATAGCCGATCTGCTCGAGTTCCTTCGTCACGTGGTCCGCGCCCACGGCGCCGACCCCGAATCCACTCAAGTCCAGGACGACGCAGGGCCGGTGGAACCAGTCCAGTGGCATCTGGTCGATGGTGCGCGGCTCGCCGTAACGGGCCCGCGTGCCGTAATGGGCGGGGGCGTCGATGTGTGTGCCGGTGTGGGTCGTCAAGGTGAGCGTGTCGATGGACAGCAGCTCACCATCCGGAAGGACCGCCGGGTCGAAGTGGACGCCGAAGTGCTCCAGCATCTCCGCGCTCATGTGGCGGGCGCCCTCGGCCGGTGTGGTGATCCGGTGGGTTACCGTCTCCGGTTCCCACTGCGATGCGTCGACCGGACTCGACAGGTCGATCATGCGCATAGGCGCGACACTCCTTCTCGGATGATGGTCGGGCGGAACGAGACCGGTGGCCCCGCTACCGCGCGGCGGGCGGAAGCACCGGCGGATTGAACAGATCCGTACGCAACCGCACCGGACTGCTTCCGTATGCGACGCGTCGGGTGAGTTTGGCGCCAATGGGCGTACGGCTGATCGCGCGGGCCACCATGGGACGGAGCCGTGCCGCGACGCCGCCACGCGCGAGCATCATCCGGCCCTGCATCACCTGGAACTTCATCACCGCGTCGATGGCGGGGCGGCGCGCAACCTCGTAGCGGCCCAGAGCCTGTGACGTCACGTCCCGCGTCCGCAGCGCCTCCACCAGGACCGGGTGGAGCAGCGCGGCGTCCTGGACGGCGAGGTTGATTCCCTGGGCCCCCAATGGACTGTGTGTGTGCGCCGCGTCACCGATGAGGACGAGGCCGTCCTGTACCCAGGTGCGAGCGGACCCGGCGAAGACGTCCAGCAGCGTCAGGTCCTTCATCGTCCGGAGCTCCGCGTGCACAGCGTCGGCGTAGTCCGGAACCGCGCGGGCGATGGCGTCCCGTACCGCCGCGAACCCCTCGTCCATCGCGGCGGTGTACGAGCGGTGGGGGAGGGTCCAGCCGATCTGAACGCTGTCCGGCCAGGACGGGTAGACGAGGACGGGGTTTCCCCCGGACCGGGTGACTCCCACTTCCCGCAGTCGCGCGGCAGCGGGGGTCCGGCGGCCGCCAGGCGCGGGAACCTTCAGCCACAGGACGTCGAAGTCGAACGCCTCGATCCGTCCGGCCTCGATGCCAGCGAGTCTGCGCACCTTTGAGTAGCGCCCGTCCGCGCCGACCACGCACAGGGCGTGCACGGTGCTGCTGCCGGCGTCCGACCGGGCCACCGCGCCGATGACGGTTCCTCCGCTGCGCAGTAGTGCGGTCGCGCGGTGCCCCTCGAGATGGACGAACCCCGGATAGGCACGGCAGCTGGTGAGCAGTTCCTCCAGCAGATGACGCTGGGGGATGCTCAGCATGTGGTTGTGGGGCCCGGGCAGTCGGCGGTAGTCGATGTCGAGCAGGGTCCGGCCGTCCTCCTGCAGGCGGAACCGGTCGAGGGGATAGCCACCACGAGCCACCGCCCCTTCCAGGACGCCGAGTTCGTCGAGGAGCGCAAGGCCGCCGGGTTGCAGTATCTCCCCCCGGAATTCGCGGTCCAGGGAGGCGGAACGTTCGATCAGCGCCACCTCAGCCCCGGATCTCAGAAGCAGAAGCGCCAGGGTCAAGCCGGCGGGCCCGCCACCCACGATGCACACGTCGGCACGCAGCTCCGAGGGCTTGCCGTCCCCGTTCGTGGTCCTGTCCATCGGGGCGTCACCCCACCAGTCCGAGGCCGCCGTCAACGGTGATGACCTGACCGTGCAGCCACGACGCCTCATCGGTGCACAGCAGTGCGACGGTGTCGGCGACATCATCTGGCTGGGTCAGACGCCCTGCCGGGGTACGGGCGGCGAGTGATGCCGCGACGGGGTCGTCCTCGGCGGTCCGGCCGCGGTCCATCCGGGCCGTCGAGACAGCGTTCACCGTCGTGCCGGACGGAGCGAGTTCGGCTCCCAGGTACCGCACCAGGGTCTCCAGGGCACCCTTGGCCATCCCGAGACTCACATAGGCGGGGACGACCCGGCCAGCGCCGCTGCTCGACACCGCGACGACCCTCCCCCGTCCGTGGGGCATCACCGTGGGCAGCACGGATGCGCTGTACAGCAGCGGGGCGACGGCCACGTCGAAGTCCTGGCGCATCTCCTCGGGCTGGGGGGCGGTCGCCTGCATGCGGTGCAGTGAAACCGCGCAGTGGACAAGGATGTCCACATGGCCGTGCCGCCGGGCCACGTCACGAAGGATCCCGGGGAGGACCTCGGGACGGGACACGTCGCCGGGGACAGCGGTCACCCTGCCACCGGTCGCTCTTTCCTGGTCGGCGGCCGCGCGTTCCGCCGCCTCGCGGTCGCGGGCATTGAGGTAGACCTCGCAGCCCGACGCGGCCAGCTTGTGCACGACTGCAAGCCCAAGGCCGCGGCTCGCACCAGTCACCACAGCTGTCCGCCCGTCCAGTCGCAGGGAGGCGGACCGACCCTGCGCCGCGGCTGCGTCCGACGCGGCGGGACGATCCCCTGACCCGTTGGCGGCCGTCATGCGGCCAGGGCGGAGTTCACCAACTGCAGCAGCAGCCGGGGGGTCTTCGCCAGGTTGACGTCTTCGTCGGACAGAGTTACGTCGAATTTGAGCTCGATACGGGTGGCGGTCTCCAGCATGGCCAGGGAGTCGTAGCCGATCTCGTCGAACGAGGTGTCCAGGAGACTGGCCCTGGGCTGTGAGTGCTCGGCCGCGCCGGCACCTTCCTCGAACACCTGGAAGAGATCGTCCAGTGTTATCTCACGCATTGTTGCCCCCGATTGATCCGTGGCTCGTGTGTGTTTGGTTCTGGTGGGCCGGCACGGTGGCACTGCCGGGTGATCCTGCGGGTGCCCGCACGACGAGAGCCGAGTTGAAGCCCCCCTCCCCGCGGGCGATGACCAGGACAGTGCGCAGCGCGATGCGTCGCGGCTCACCGACGACGAGGTCGATCTCGAGGTCCGGCGAAGGCCGGGACACATGGGCCGTGGCTGGCAGAATCCCGTCCTGCAGAGCAAGCAGCGCCGCCGCGACGTCGAGTGAGGCACCGCCGGAGTAGAGACGTCCCGTCATCGACTTCGGAACGGTCACCGGCACGCCGTAGGGACCGAAGACGGCACTCAGCGCCTGCGCCTCGTCCTTGTCCGGGCCAGGCAGTCCCGCACCGTCGGCGAAGACCGCATCCACCTCCGAGGGGTCTGCCTCCGCGTCGTCGAGTGCCGCCTGGATGGCGCGCCGCAGCGCGGAGCTGCGCCCCGAGCCCGGTGCCGGGTCGAACGACGCGGCGTAGCCGGCGATTTCCCCGTACATGTTCGGTGCTTTGCGGGCGCGGGCTGCGTCCTTGTCCTCCAGGACGAGGATGGCTCCTCCCTCACCGGGAACGAATCCGCAGGCACGGGTTTCGAAGGGCAGATATGCCCGCGCGGGATCCTCGCTCCGGGAGAGCCGGCCACCGGCCAGCTGTGCCACCCAGCCCCAGGGGCACAAAGATGCATCCACCCCGCCGGCGAGCATGAAGGGAGTTCCGGCACGGATCTGCCGACGCGCCTGGGCCAGGGCATCAAGGCCTCCGGCCTGCTCGGTGACGAGCGCGCTGCTCGGTCCGCGCATGCCGTGCCGGATCGATATCTGCCCGGTGTTCACGGCGTAGAACCAGGCGAACGACTGGTAGGCACTGACGTAGCGCCGGCCCTTGCTCCACAGGTTCTCGAGCTCTCTCTGGCCGAACTCGAAGCCGCCCGAGGCACTGGCGGTAACGACACCCATGTCGTACTCGGACAGCCGCTTCGGATCGGCCGCCGCGTCGGCCAGTGCCCAGTCGGTGACTGCCAAGGAGATCTGCGTCACGCGGTCCGTCTGCGGAAGCAGACGGTCCGACAGATACCGGGCCGGGTCGAAGCCGGGGAGCTCACCGGCCAGGACAGCCGGGTAGTCCTTCGGATCGAAGCGGGTGATCCGACCGATACCGCTGCGCCCTTCCAGCGTCGAGGCCCAGTATGCGTCCGTACCCAATCCGTTGGGCGCGGCGATGCCTATTCCGGTGACCACCGCCACGGGCTTGACGCTCATGCTGCGCTCCGGGCATCAGGCCGGGTGAGGACCATGGCGCTCTGGAAACCGCCAAAGCCGCTTCCCACGGTCAGCACTGTGTCGAGCCGGCTCTCGCGAGCCGTCAGGGGGACGTAGTCCAGGTCGCATTCGGGGTCCGGCTCGTGCAGGTTGGCGGTCGGCGGGATCACTCCGT
This sequence comes from Streptomyces sp. NBC_00390, assembly GCF_036057275.1. Classification (NCBI taxonomy): domain Bacteria; kingdom Bacillati; phylum Actinomycetota; class Actinomycetes; order Kitasatosporales; family Streptomycetaceae; genus Streptomyces; species Streptomyces sp. NBC_00390. The sequence goes on from NZ_CP107946.1 coordinate 100,492, forward strand.
ACTCGAGGGCCAGGGCGCATGCGGCGATCTCGATAGAACCGATGGCGCCCAGCGAGTGTCCGACCATCGACTTGATCGAGCTGATCGGAACCCGGTACGCGTGATCACCCAGACTCCGTTTGAACGCCGCGGTCTCATGGCGGTCGTTCTGCCGGGTGCCGGAACCATGCGCATTGACGTAGTCGACGTCCTTCGGATTGCTCTTCGCCATATCGAGGGCAGCCGAGATCGCCTCACCGAGCTCTCGGCCGTCCGGACGCAGTCCGGTCATGTGAAAGGCGTTGCAGCGAGTGGCAGTACCTGAGATCACCGCGTAGATGTGAGCACCGCGCGCTTCGGCCCGACTGCGCTCCTCCAGGACGAAAACGGCCGAACCCTCGCCGAGGACGAACCCGTTGCGGCTCGCGTCGAATGGGCGAGAGGCATGGGCCGGATCGTCGTTCCGCGGAGTGGTGGCCCGGATCGCATCGAAGCAGGCGACCGTAATCGGGGAGATAGGGGCATCGGTGGCGCCAGCGATCATCACGTCCGCTGAACCCTCGTTGATCAGCTCAACCGCGCGGGAGACCGCGTCGATACCCGACGTGCAGCCGGTGGAGACCACGGACACCGGGCCCTCGGCACCAACCGTCCAGGCGACTTCGGCAGCAAGGGAACTGGGAACTAAATAACCGTAGAGGTGCGGCACGGCATAAGCGTGGTCGACCAGGTGGCGCTGTCCCCCATTGCTGACGACGACGTATTCCTGTTCTAGTCCCATCGTGCATCCGACTGCACTGCCGATGACGACTCCAGTGCGGCTGAAGGCCGACTCATCGATGGCGATACCGCTGTCGGCAACAGCCTCTTTTGCTGCCACAACCGCGAACTGCGCGGCCCGGTCCATGCGCCGAGCTTCCTGAGGTGTCAGCCCTTCACGGATAGGGTCGAAGTCACATTCAGCGGCGATCTGGGAGCGAAAAGGTGTGGGATCGAAGAACGAGATGGTGCGCGTCGCGGTCCGGCCTTCAGTAATGTTCTTCCAAAACTCCGGTGCGCCACGACCTCCTGGGGTGACGACACCGATTCCGGTGATTACGGTGCTCCGCCCCACCATGCCTCCTTTAAATTACCGCCGCGCCCACCTGCCAGCATGTCGCTCCGCGAAGCGATTGCGGCTCCGGCTCCGGCTCAGCATCGAGCACTGACCTGCGCAGAATCGACTGGGTCAGCCTCTTTGCCGGCACTCGAGCAGTACTTGAGGATCGAGCACTATGAGGATCGTCAAACCTGAGGCCAGCAACTCCTCCCGCCCCGACGGAAAGGGCGTCACAACTACTAAATTCGGACACATTGGCCGAAGTGGTTCTGCGGTTGCTCTGCGGAAGGGATCCCGTCCGGTGTTCCATACGGAATAGAGATCCTTCTCATGGGGCCAGCCATGGCCCCATCTCTTGACGTGGGGTATTCTCTCACTCGAGAGATGGAAGATGGCTGTGCAAAATGTCCGACTCTGGTGTTTCGCTGAAGCGCCGGAGTGCCACGCCGCCAAAATCGGCATGGCAAGCAAGCAGTCGAAGAAGCGTCAGTGCCTAATTAGCTGTCGGCCTGCTGCTTCATCACGGGGAAGGCGGAAGACGAAGTGGACGCACGGGTACTTGGGCCAATTTCTCTCACCGTCAGAGGCCGGAACGTAATGCCCAGCGCACCCAAGACCAAGCAGGTCCTGGCATTACTGCTACTCAACCGGAACAACCTGGTGTCCATTCCGGCGATCATCGAGGAGTTGTGGGACGACAAACCGCCCGCCAGCGCGATGACCACCCTTCAGACCTACGTCTTCCAGCTGCGGCGCCTACTCGCCGAAGCCATGCCCGACACGTCCCCCAAGGAGATTCTGGGCACTACTCCGAACGGATATGTGCTCCGGATCCCGCCGGACGCTCTCGATCTGCACCGTTACGAGCGCGCACGGGCTGCCGGCCAGCGGCATTTCACCGTCGGCAATCACCCGGCGGCGGCCGACTGTCTGCGAACCGCGCTCGGCGCCTGGCACGGGTCCGCCCTGGCCGACGTGCGGACCGGTCGCCGCTTGGACAGCGAGGTGGCCCGGCTGGACGAGTCACGGCTCACCGCTTACGGAATGTGCCTTGAGGCGGAGCTGGCGAGCGGAGGCCACGCCGCGGTTCTCAGTGAACTGACAGGACTGGTCTCGCAGTATCCCCTGCACGAGCCGTTCCACCGGCAGCTCATGCTCGCTCTGTACCGGTCCGGCCGGCGTCCGGACGCCCTTTCCGTCTTCCATAGGTTGCGCAGCACCCTGGTGGATGAACTCGCACTGGAACCTTCCCGCGACGTGCAGCACCTCCACCAGGCAATTCTTTCGGCCGATCCCCGGCTGGACTGCCCGGGGGGACTCGCCGTGCACTGAGCCCGCCGACGCCTCCGCGTGGCCGCCGCCCGGCGCCCCGGGTCGTCGGTCAGCAGACACACCCAGCCGTCCACCCGCGCAGCACCGACCCCGTCAGATAGGCGGCCTCCGGCGCCGTCATGGTGACGATCCACCAGGCGACGACCCTGACGCCTCGGTGAGGGAGTCCGCCAAGGCGCGGACCGAGGCGAGGTCGGCAAGGTACAGCCGGAGGGACTCGACCCGGGCCGCCGGAACCTGCTGGCGGATGCGGTCCCCGGCCGCCTCGGCCTTCTGCTCGTCACGGCAGGCCAGCAGGACACGGGCGCCGCGTCGAGCCAGTTCGCGCGCGGTCGGCAGGCCGATGCCGCTGTTGGCACCGGTGACGAGTGCGGTGGCCCCGGTGAGGTCGGGTATGGCGGGGGCGCCCACGACTGCTGCCCGCCGGTCGGGGCGCGGCGGCAACGCGATCCGGTCCCGGGACGCCGCCGCGGCCTACGTCCCCGTCGAGAGCGCCGTCGGGGGAGACGTCACGACGGCGCTCGGCGAACCGGCCTGCGGCGAACCGCTGATGACTTCCCGTGGAGTACTGATGCGCCTGGCCCCGCTTCCTGGTGACAGGCCTGCAGACCCGGCCCGAGGTCCGTACGGGCCTCGGGCCGACGGACGTTCCACCGAACCGACAAGATGGGATCACCCGATCATGACACATCGCCTTCCCCCGTCGACCAGGCCCGCCGGACGCAGCGAGAGGGGTGAGCGGCGTGCAGACGCGTGAGCTGGCGATCGCCGGCGCCTTCGAGTTCACCCCCGACGTCTACACCGACCAGCGCGGCCTGTTCGTCGCGCCCTACCAGGAACCGGCGTTCCGCGCGGCAGTGGGGCGGTCCTTCTCCGCCGCCCAGCTCAACTACAGCCGGTCGGCGCGGGGGGTGATCCGCGGCCTGCACTTCACCCGGACGCCTCCCGGGCAGAGCAAGTACGTGTACTGTGCCGGCGGACGCGCGCTGGACATCCTGCTCGACACCCGGGTCGGCTCCCCGACGTTCGGCAAGTGGGACTTCGTCGAGCTGGGGGGCGGGTCCTTCCGGGCCATGTACTTCCCCCTAGGCGTCGCCCACGGCTTCGTGGCGCTGGAGGACGACACCGTGATGGCCTACATGGTCAGCAGCAGCTACGTCGCCGAGCAGGAACTGGCGATTCACCCGCTGGACCCGGAGCTGGCCCTGCCCTGGCCCCAGAACATCACCCCGGTCCTCTCCCCGCGCGACCAGGCGGCGCCGAGCCTCGCTGAGGCCCTCGCGGCGGGCGTGCTGCCGCACTACGAGGACTGCATCGAGGCGGAATAGGACCACCGGTCCCTTGCCACACTCCTGCGGCAGCCAAGGTCGTCGAAGAGGTGCACCGGAGGACGCCGACACACTGTCGGCGTCCTCCGGTTGCGGGCACCGACCGCCCCCTGAGGCGTTCTGCTCACCACTCTCGGCGAGCCTGCGCAGTTCCTCCAACAGGCCTGTCTCGCGCAGCGGGGACAGCGGGATCGTGGCCAGCATCTCGCGGACCGATGCCTCCTCCTGCTTGGCCTCGGACAGCATCTCCGTCTCCGGAGCCAGCTCGGACAGCAGGTACTGGGCGAGCACCTACGGATCCGGGTAATGGGCGGGCCGGATCGATCGCCCCGGTGCCCGCATGCCCGATGACCGCCGCCGCGTGCTACCGCGCCAGCAGCGCGGCATGCCGCTCGGCGGGCATGGCCGCCACCCGGGACGCCAGCGACCGGCCCGGCTCCGCCGCCTCAACCACACGGCCCGAGGCCGGTACCAGCCCCCGGTACATCGGGGGCAGATCCCCGTCGGCGGCGGGCAATCTGAGGTCCATCGACATCGGGATCAGCGCGGTCTGTCGAACCGTCCGGCTGCGTCGAAGAGGTCGAGACCCTGGTCGCGGGTCAGGGCCGGGAGGCCGAGCTGCCGCGCCATACGCCGCAGCTCGGCCTCGCCCAGCGTGCTGGGCGAGGCCATCGCCCGCCCACTGGCCCCAGGCGAGCGACTGGCCCGGGGCAGAACAGCTAGCCTGTAGCAGCCCGCCACTCTCCTCCTTCCCCACGGCAGGCCACCCGAGGTAAGCCCACCGACTGCCCCGGGCACCCCGATGAATGGCGTGCCCCGGCCCGGTCCCTGACAGGAAGACGCGGACAGTGCGGTCCTTCGATATTGGCGAGACAGTCGTGCGGCGCGACGTTCACCGCAGCGGCCGGGTGTGGAGCGAGCAGGCCCTGCGCGTCATTGCTGACACCAGCGAGGCCCTGGTGACCGCCTGCGCGCCCGGAGCCGAAGCACGCTGGCCGGCTCTATACGCCAAGTCCCGTACCGACGGCGACCGTTCCATGCGCACCGAGGCGCTTGAGGCGCTGATCACCGGCGAATGGGAGCTCGCGTCTGGGGCATGGCAGGACACCGAACTGCTGCTGTGGAAGCCGCCTACGGGGTGGTTCAGCATCAACGCCTTCTTCGCCCCCGGCCCCGGCGGGGCGTGGCGGCTGCGGAACTGGTATGTGAACTTCGAGCACCCCACGACGCGAACCGACAGTGGGCTCGACACCTTCGACCTGATAGTGGATCTGGTCATCGACCCCGACCTGAGCACCCTCACTTGGAAGGACGAAGACGAGTACGCCCACGTACGGCGCCTGGGCATCATCACAGACACCGAGCACCAGGCCGTGGACGAAGCCCGTGCGCAGTCCCTCGCGATGCTCGAGGAACGTCGCGGCCCCTTCAAGGACGCTGCCGCGTGGGCCGACTGGCGGTGGGACCCGGCCTGGCCTGCGCCGCGCCTGTGGCAGCCCGTCCAGGGCGCGGAGAGACCGTTGAGTGGTTGAGTGACCGCGGGACGGCTGCATCCAGCAGGATTGGCGGGGCGGGCCGCCGGATACCAGCGGACCGCCCCTTCATCATGCCGAGCAGCCGGACAGCCTGTCGGCCGACGAGTGGAACGCACATGTCTGCGTGGCAGGTGCGTCGTCCCGCCCCCGCGCCCCTCCCGGCAGCGCGGTCTTACAAGGCGGCAGCAGTTGTGGCAGTGGGCCTCAGCTGTTGTACCTGCCGAAGATGCGGGTACTGCATCCCAGGGACGCCACGGCAAACGCGATGACAACTGCCACGCCCAGCAGGACCGGCTGCGATGTGTAGTGCCCGTCGAACAGATCCCGCATCGCGTCGACCGCGTACCGCAGCGGGTTGGCGTTGGTGAGGGCGTGCAGCCAGCCCGGTGCGAAGGTCAGCGGAAGGAGGATGCCGGACAACAGCATCAGCGGCAGCGCGACCCCGTTGAGTACGGGTGCGAAGAGGTACTCGGTGGGGAGCTTGATCGCGAGTGTGTAGGACAGGGAAGCCAGGCTGATGCCGAGGATCAGCATCAGCGCGAGGGCGGCCAGCACGCCGGGCAGTGGCGCACGCAGTCCGAACAGTAGGCCGATCAGCACGATGGCGACGAGCTGAACGAGCAGGATGAGCAGGTCGCGCAGGACGCGGCCGAGCAGGAGGGCGAGTCGGCTGGCCGGGGTGACGCGCAGGCGTTCCAGGTAGCCGGAGCGCATGTCGGGGATGAGGTTGAAGCCGGCGTAACCAGTGGCGAAGAGTCCCAGCTGTACGAGCAGGCCTGGGATGTAGAACTGCCAGGCGTTGGATTCTCCGTCGGGCAGGGCTTTCACGAGCAGGGGGCCGAACAGGAGGAGGTAGACGCAGGGTTGGATCAGCCCGATGGCGATGCCGATCCTGTTGCGCAGGGCGGCGGATGCCTCGTCACGGAAGACGATCATCGCGTCCCGGAAGGTGTGCACGGTGTCTCCTTCAGACGTGGTCGGGAACGGCGCCGCGGTGCCGGCCTTTGTCGGTGATGGTCATGAAGACGTCGTCGAGGGTTGGCTTGAGGACGCGCACGGTCTCGACGCGTACCCTCGCTGTGTCGAGTTCGCGCAGGAGCGTGGTGAGCATCTGGTCGGCCTGTCGGCACATGACCGAGAGAGTGAGGGCGTCGGCCGTCACCTCGTGTACGCCCGGGCAGGTGGAGAGGACCTGTACGGCGCGGTCCGGTGTGCCGGTCACGTCGATCTGGATCGTGTCGTGCGCGATGGATGCCTTGAGCTGTTCGGGGCTGTCCTCGGCAATGATGCGGCCGCGGTCGATGATGAGCACGCGGTCGCACAGACTGTCGGCTTCGTCCAGGTAATGGGTGCTGATGAACACCGTGGTGCCGTGCTCGTCGCGCAGCCGGCGGATGTGGTTCCAGACTACGCCCCGACTGTGGGGGTCGAGGTTGGCGGTGGGTTCGTCCAGGAACAGCACCTGCGGCTGGTGCACCAGGCCCAGCGCCATGTCGATCCTGCGGCGCTGTCCTCCGGAGAGGGTGACCGCCTTCCGGTCGGCGAGATCGGCTATGTCCAGCTGTTCCAGAACGGCGTCCGTCCGGGCCCTGGCTTCGGACTTGCCCATGCCGTACAGGCGGCCCTGCAGAGTGATGTCGTCCCGTACCGCGGAGGTGGGCTTGGCGCCGCCGGCCTGGGACACGTAGCCGATATGGGTGCGGACTTTCCGGGCCTCGCGCAGCAGGTCGCATCCGGCGATGACGGCGGTGCCGTCGCTGGGCTTCAGCAGCGTGGTCAGCATCCGCATCGTGGTTGTCTTCCCGGCTCCGTTGGGTCCCAGGAAGCCGACGATCTCCCCTGCGGCCACGTCGAAGTCGACGTCGACCACCGCGTGTACGGGTCCTTGCTTGGTGGCGAATGTCTTGGCCAGTCCCCTGGCCTGGATCATGGTCATAAACCGTCCTTGGTGAACGTCGGATGCAAGTGGGCGTGGGGCGGCGGCGTCATGAGGGCCAGGACAGAGTGCCGTCGTGCATCTCCTCGACGATGCGGCGGCACCAGTCACGTTCCGCTTCGGCCATCGCAGCTGCGTAGTCCGCTTCGAGGACGAACAGGCGGGGCACTTGCTTGTCCAACACCTCGGCCTGCGCCTGGCGGATCTGGTCGATCTGCTCGTCGAGCACGATGATCCGCTGCTCGAGTGCCTGCGCGGCGCGCTCGGGTCCCAGTGCGCCGAGATAGCTGACGGCAGCCAGGAAGCTCGGATACTCCTTTACCGGGACACACACAAGTTCCTCGAGCCACAGCACGAACTCCTGCCGCCCCAGTTCGGTCTGCGTGTACACCGTGCGTTCCGGCCGTCGGCCCGCACGTTCGGTGGTTTGAGCAGCAATCCAGCCCGCCCGGTGCAGTGCCTCGACGACGTCGTACAGCGAGCCTGTCCTGATCTTGAAGCTCGCATCCTTGTTGCGCTCCCGCAGCGTCACGGCCATCTCGTACGGATGCATGGGCTGTTCGATCAACAGACCGAGCACCGCCAGCCCCAGCAGATTGGAAACCGGCCTCCTGCGCTTCGCCATCACACACCCTGTCCAGATAGTCGGTACCGACTAATCATAGCCGACCATTGTCCTGTGCTCGTCATCAGCGGAGGTAATACGGCGCAAATAAGCGGCAGTCGGCCCGGAGCTCGATGCCTGCACCTCATGCGGCGGCCCTGCGTACATGACCCGCCCACCCTGCTCACCAGCTCCGGGGCCCAGATCCACGATCCAGTCGGCGGCCGCTGCCACATGGAGATCGTGGTCAGCCAGGACCACGGTGCTGCCCCCGGCGACCAGGCCGTCGAACGCATCGACGAGCACTTGCACGTCAGCCGGGTGCAACCCGGTGAACGGCTCATCGAGCACGGCCAGGCCGGGGCGCCGACCGCTCCTGCCGAGCGCCGCCGCGAGCTTCAGACGCTGCGCCTCGCCGCCCGAAAGCACCGTCGCGCTCTGCCCCAGCCGCAGATATCCCAGACCGACCCGCCGAAGAGCCCCGAGCACCGACCGCAGTCCGGCCGTGTCGAAGAACTCCGTGGCTTCGTCAACGGTGAGCTCGAGAACCTCGTCGACGGCAAGCCCGCGGAAGGTGACGCCGAGCACTTCAGGCAGGAAGCGCCGCCCTTCACACGCCTCGCACGTCACCCACACGTCGGGCAGGAAGTGCATGTCCACCTGCCGCACCCCGTAGCCGGTGCAGGCTTCACAACGGCCTCCGGCCGAGTTGAACGAGAAGGCGGAAGCCGAAAGCCCGCGGCGGCGCGCATCATCGGTGGCTGCGAACAGACTCCGGATCATGTTGAACGCCTTGGTGTAGGTAGCGGGGTTGGAGCGTGGGGTACGGCCGATGGGTTCCTGATCCACCACGGTCACCCAGTGCAGGTCGCCGTCCCAGGACACCCCACCGATGCCGGGCGCAGCCTCGCCTTCGAGCCGTGCCTGAACGGCGCGGGCAAGCCCGTCGATGAGCAGACTGCTCTTCCCGCTGCCGCTCACGCCCGTGAAGCAGGTCATCGAGGCCAGAGGAACCCTGACGCGATCCGCGCGGACCGTCTTCACCGACACATCCGTCAGTGTGAGATTCCGGTCCGGCCGAACGGGGCGGGAGACCCGCCGGACACGGTCGCCCCGTCCGGCGAGATAGCTCCCGGTCAAGGACTCGGGAACTTCGGCCACCGCGTGCGGCGGGCCCTCGGCCACCAGGATGCCGCCGGCCCGGCCGGCTCGTGGACCGATGTCCACCACCCAGTCCGCGCGCCGGATCAGATCCGGATCGTGCTCGATCATCAGGATCGTGTTCCCTGCGGCACGCAGCTCGTCGAGGAGCTGCGCTAACTGCTCCTTGTCCGCCGGGTGCAGTCCTGCCGAGGGCTCATCGAGAACGAATGCGACGCCGGAAAGTTCGGTGCACAGCTGTGCGGCCACTCTGGCACGCTGCAGTTCCCCGCCGGAGAGCGTGGGAGCGCTGCGGGAAAGCCCGATGTGGCCGAGCCCCAGCTGCCGCAGCAGCCGAAGCCGCGCGAGAAGCCCTGGGAGGACGGCCTGGGCGGCCTCACGCTGGGCCGCGCCGAGTGTGGACTCGAGCCGCTCGGCCCACGCGAGGGCTTCCGTGACGGGGTGGGCGAGCACTTCGCTGAGGCGTCGTCCCGCCAGCGTGATGGTACGGGCTATCCGGCCGAGTCCGGTTCCCTGGCACTCCAAGCACGGCTCGTTCCGGATGAAGGGGGCGTACCGCTGCTTCGCGGCTGGTGTGGCAGCGCCCGCGTACAGCCGTTCCACCTCGGCGATGGCTCCCGGCCAGGGCCGGCGGTTGCGAACACTGATCGCAGTACCGCTCTTCTTCATGGTGGCTTCGTAGGCGCTGTCCACGGGCTCGTCGCCGGTGCCGTGCAGGACCACGTGCCGGAAGGCGTCGGGGAGTTCTACCCAGGGCCGGTCGAGGGCCGCATCGAACCGGCTCGCCAGTACGGACAGCACTGCCCGGTCCGGCTCGCGAGCCTCGATGAACCATGCGGAGGCGCCCTCGAGCAGCGGCAGTGCGGGGTGAGTGATCAGGAGGTCCGCTTCCGCCTTGGCCCCGCCACCGCTGCCACCGCACGAGGAACAACAGCCTTCCGGAGTCCTGGGGTTGAACTGGGCTGGTTTGAGGACGCTGCCGAGCAAGGGGTCCCAGTTCTGGCCGAGCGGTGGGAGCCGCGCGAAGAGCAGCCCCAAGTAGTCGTCGAGCGCGGTGATGGTGGCCACGGTGGATTGCGGGCTGCGGTTGGGAGACCTCTGGTCGACGGCCAGTGTGGGGGGCAGTTCGTCGACACGGTCCACCTGGGGGCGGTCGCGCGGGGTCATGAACTGGCGGACGAACGGACTCATTCCCTCCAGGTAGCGCAGCTGAGCCTCGGCGTGAATCGTGTCGATCAGCAGCGACGTCTTGCCGCTGCCGCTCACGCCGGTGAAGGCGACAACTAAGCCTTTGGGCACGGCCACTGACACGTTCTGCAGATTGTGCGTACGTGCCCCTACCACTCGGATCGCGTGGCTCTCGGAAGTCATAGTTACTCCTCGCCGTATAGTCGCTTTCGACTATACGGCGGCGGCTAATCATCCCTCAAGGCAGGTTCGGCGGGCCGAACCAGCGGGCCAGGGCGGCGTGCATCTCGTCAGGGGTGGTTTCCGGCATCGCCGCCCATGCGATGTAGCCGTCAGGCCGGACGACCAGGGCGTCCGCGGCCGGTTCTCCAAGAGCCCGACCGGTGACGGTGTCGATCCGGCCGGCCCACGGCGCGGCGGCGCGCACCAAGTCGGCACGCTCCGTGCGCACCAGGGCGAGCAGCCGGGCTCCGTGTAGGAAGCTGGCCATCGGGACACCGGGTCCGGCGCTCCCCGTGATCGTCAACTGGCCCGCGAAAGCCCCTGCCTGGGGATGCTGGAGGTCCGCCGGTCCGGTCGGAAGTCCGGGACAGCGCACGGACACTCCGCTGATCATCCCTGCGAAGAAACTGTTGACGTCGTCGAATGAGAGTAGTTCAGTCATGAGGGTGCGCAGCGGAGTGGTGTGCTGCTCGTCCGGGCGCATCAGCGCGAGCTGAGCACGGGTGTTGAGCAGCACTCGCTGGCCGACTGGATGCCGCTCAGCGTGGTAGGTATCGAGCAGTTCCTCGGAGCCCCAGCCGCCGATCCGCGCCGCGAGCTTCCAACCCAGGTTGACCGCGTCCTGAAGCCCGGTGTTGAGTCCCTGGCCCCCGATGGGAAAGTGCACATGCGCGGCGTCACCGGCCAGGAGGATGCGCCCGCTGCGGTACCGCTCGGCCTGTCGGCTGGCGTCACCGAACCGGGACAGCCATTGCACCGGCTCCGTCAGGGTCAGCGGTTCGCCCCGCACACGTTCCGCGGCGGCCCTGAGTTCGTCGAGCTCCACCGGCGGGTTACCGGGCGGCGGCGTACGCCCGTATTCGATGGCGACGACACGGCCCATCCCTCCTTCCGGCGGGAAGGCCAGTACCAGGATCCCGTTAGCGGTCCGTTCCCACCGCCGGGGCACATCCCGCTCGGGGGTGGTCACATATCCGATGACCGCGCTAAGCGTGGCCTCGGTGCCCGGGAACCCGATCCCTGCGAGCCGCCGTACGGTACTGCGTCCGCCGTCGCACCCGACTGCGTACCGGGCCCGTACCCGGTATGTGCCCGCCGGGCTGGAGACGGTGACCTGCACTCCGTCCTCGTCCTGGTGCAGGCCGACGACCTCGTGGCAACGACGGATCTCCGCGCCCAACTCCTGTGCGTGCTCGGCCAGCAGCGCCTCTGTGCGTGACTGGGGAACCAGTGCGCTGTAGGGGTGCCGTGTGTCCAGCAGTGCGAAGTCCAGCCCGCGGTCGAACATTCCGGCGAACGGCAGGCCCTTCGCCAGCTGAGTACCGTCCAGGAACCGCTCGAGGAGTCCCCGGATGTCTAGCATTTCCAACGTGCGTATGTGCAGCGCGCCCGCCCGGTCGTGGCCGGCGGGCTCGGCGAGCCGTTCCAGGACCAGGGTCCGGGCTCCGCCCGCGCGCAGTTCGGCGGCCAGCATCAGACCGACAGGGCCGCCGCCCACCACCACAACGTCTGTTTCCATGTATTCCTCCCGGGCGTTGGTCACTTCTTTGCTGCTCCCCGTCCCGTGGCCCGGTGTCGGATCAGCTCCTCGAAGCCGGCGCCGACTTGCGCGGGCGTCGGCCGGTCCAGCATCCGGACGCACAGCGCTGCCGCCGCTTCCGCCCATCGCTGCTCATCGAGCAGGAGCCGCACCGCCTGCTCGACGGTCGCGGCATCTGCCTGCCGGGCGCTCAGGTGCATGCCGGCGCCTGTGCTGGCCAGCCGCTCGCCGTTGAAGGCCCTTTCGAAGGTGTCGCTGACCGCCAGTTGCGGGATGCCCCTCGCGACGGCGTCGAGCATCGTGTTGGCTCCGCCGTGGTGCAGCACGGCCGCGCAGGCGGGCAGCACCGCATGGAGCGGTGCACCGATGACGGGGCGCACCGTATCGGGAAGTCGAGGCAGCCGCTCGAGGTCCTTGGGCGGTACGACGAGCAGCACCTCCCTGCCAAGGCCGGAGAGCCGGTGCAGCATCTGGACGAAAGGATGGGCGGTTGGCATGGCGTCCGCGGACGTGCCCCACGTGACGCAGATCCGGTCCTGGGGCGAGGCATCCGTTAGCCAGATGGGCACGACGCCCGGGCGGTCCACAGGCACGTACCGGATGGGCATGGGGGTACCGGGTCCGAGGCGCTGCATCTCGGGGGGGCAGGGATCGATGACGAAGTTACCCGGCACCTCCGTGCCGGTGGCGCCGTGCCGGGTGAACTCGTCGGCCAGCAGCTCGTGGACATTGCGGCGCAGCCACTGGCCTGGTGAAGTGGCGAACAGATCGGGTCCCCACAGGTGACGCAGCGTGGGCACGGGCCGGGTCGCGGCAACCACCTCGGCGGCGAAGGCAACCGGCTCGTACACCATGGCATGCGGCTGCCATCCGTCCACGACGGCCATCAGGCCGTCGAGCATGTCCAAGCTGTTCCGCGCGAACATCCCGGCCACGGTGTCCCTCCCATGACCTTGGCCGCCGGGTGTTTCCATCTGGCTGCGGCGATGGCGCTGCGCGAACTCACCGTCGCCGCCCACCACAGTGACGGCGAGTCCCGTCGCGAGCGCGCCCGGCGCCGAGTCGGCGTCGCATGCCACGCGCACCTCGTGTCCGGCCGTGCGCAGAGCCCAGGCGAGCGGAACCATCGGGATCAGGTGAGAACTCGAGACGGAACAGACGAACAGGACGCGCATGAAGTCCTCTGGGCTGGTGCGTCGGATGTGGTCACTGGACTGCTGTGCCGGCCGTCGGCCGGCGCGGCGACGAGGCGGCACAGAACGCGCCGACCGTAGATGCGCTTTCTCGAGGGCGGGGCGAGGCACGCTCGTTGCTCGTGTCGAGTGGTCTTCGAGTCCGGCCCGACCGGCGGTGACCAGCCTCGGGCACAGTCGTCCGGCGTCGCATCCGACGCATCAGCCCAGAGGACTTCATGCGCGTCCTGTTCTGCACCACCCCCATGCTCGGGCACTTCAACCCCATGGTTCCGCTCGCCTGGGCCATGCGCGCGGCTGGCCATGAGGTCATGGTTTCGACCGCCGACGGTTTCACCGCACAGGTCTGCGAGCGCGGGCTGCCCGTGATGCCGCTTCCCGCGGTGGACCCCCGAGAGGTGATGGCACGCGATCGGCAGGGCAGGCCCGTGCCCTATCCCAGTGGCTCGGCGGGGCGAGTGCTGCGCAGCGGTCGGGGCTGGGCCCGGCTGGGAGCCCGCCTCCTGGCGGACACGCTCACTGTCATGTCCCGGTGGCGGCCGGACCTCGTCGTGGTGGATCCGGTCGAGTACGCGGGACGGCTCGCGGCTGCGCGCCTGGGACTTCCCTGGGTCGAGCATGGTTGGGGTATCTGGCCCAACCCTCGTTTCGCCGTGGGCGCCGAGAAGGAACTCGCGCCTGAGCTGGAGCAGTTGGGACTGGCTGGGCTCCCGGACCCAGCCTGCAGGCTGGACCCTTGCTCGCCGAGTCTCCAGCGACGGGGTGTCGCGGCCGCTCCCATGCGGTACGTGCCGGTCACCGGACCTGCAACACTGCCGGGATGGCTGGACGACCCGCGACGCAGGCCCCTGGTGTGCGTCACGTTCGGGAGTGTTCTGCCGAAACTCAACGCCGACGGCGTTCTCGGCCTGACGTCCCGGCTCATGCGAACGCTTGTCGGTCTGGGCGTCGACGTGGCGGTCGCAACGGACCCAGCAGCAGCGGAACCGTTGCACCCACTCCCTGCGGGAGTGCTGGCGGCCGGCTGGCTGCCACTGGACCACGTGCTGCCGCAGTGCGCGGTACTGGTTCACTACGGAGCGTCCGGCACCACCATGACGGCGATGGCGGCCGGGGTGCCCCAGGTGGTAGTGACCATGCCGGTGGCCGATGCTCCGGACAATGCGGAACGGATCGCCGCGGCGGGGCTGGGCATCTGCCTGCCCTCGTCGGCACTGGACGCCGACGCCGTCGCGGACGCCTGCCACACCCTGCTGCGGGACGGCTCCTGGCGCAGCCGGGCCGCAGAGGTGGCAGCCGAGCAGTTGGACCGGCCGTACCCGTACGAGGTCGCCGAACAACTGGCCGCCGCCCTGGGCTGACCCGGCACTCCGGCTCTGCCCCTGCCGTGCAGCGGTTCGACGGACTGACCGGCCGGAGGGCTGACTGCGCCCGCGTCGGCTGATCGGGCCTCACAAGCTTCGGGCACCTGTACGGGCCGACGGCTGTTGCCCGCTGCCGCAAGGGCTGGGAACGAGCCGAACTTGGGCGTGCAGTCTCCTCACACCGGCCGTGCCGCGGATGGCGCCAGCTCCACCAGCTCTGCGGCCACCCGTGCGGGCGTCGGCTGCGCGAGCATCTCGGCCCGCAGTCGGTCTGCTGCCTCGGTCATGTCCCGGTCGTCGAGCAGCCGCATGACGGAGGCCCGGATGGCGTCCTCGTCCGCCGCGTCGCCGGGCATGTGGATACCTGCGCCAGCCCGGGCAAAGGCGGCCGAGATGTTGTCCTGGTCCGCCATGTGTGTGAGTGCGAGCTGCGGCAGTCCGTAACGGATCGCGTTGAACACAGTGCCGGAGCCACCCTGGTGCACGATGGCGTCGCAGCTCTCGAGAAGCAGGTGCAGCGGCGGTGAGTCGAGAACCTGAACGTTACTGGGAAGGTGCCCGAGGCCACCTCGCTCGGAGGCGTCGATGGCGACCACGAAATCGGCGTCCAGTCCGTTCACCGCCCGCACGATCCTGGGTAGCAGAAAGGCGCGTTCGCCCATGATCCGGGAGATGGAACGGCCCCACGTGAGGCAGATTCGGGGGCGGTCTCCGGCCTGACGGCGCGGCAAGGTGTCCGGGACCCGTCCGGCCCCGTTGTACGGCACGTATTGCATCGGCATCTTGGCGGGGGACGCGGGAGGCTGCATGCTGGGGGGACAAGGATCCACGGTTCGAATCGCCGGGTCACCGTGGATGTCCAGGCCGTAGCGCTCATAAGGCTCGTGGAACCCTGGCAGTGCGGCCAGCACACGTTCCCCGTCCACCGAACCGAGAAGGTCCCAGCCCCACAGGTGGCGAATGCCCGGCACGCCCAGCAGCTGCGCGGCGACGAGACCGGACGGACTCATGGTGTCGGCCACCACGAGATCCGGCCGCCAGGCACGGGCGAGATTCACCACCGCGTCGAGGTTGGACAGCGTCGCCTCCCGCCAGGAGTCGAACACCGCACTCCCGCCCTCCATCCCCGGATCGGCAGGCGCTTCACGCGCCTGGAGTTCTTCCGACAGCGTGCGTCGCCGGATCTCGACCAGATCCACATCACCGCCGACAGCCACCGTAGGGAGACCCGAACGGGTGATGAGGTCGCTCATGGACTGCTGGGCGGCGACCAGCACATCGTGCCCGGCGGCACGGAGGGCCACCGCCAGTGGCTGCATGACGAAATAGTGGGTCGGCCACGGCGAAGTGACCACCAGAACTCGCACGGTCTCTTTCTCCTTGTGCGTCGTTGACTGAGCCGAGGAACAGCGACTGTGGCCGTCACCGGCCGTACTGGCCCGGCCTCACGGGGCCGACCGTGGACTCGCAGTGATGAGTCATGACGGCACACCGTCCGCCACCGCTTCGAGTTCTGCCACCACGGCTGCCGGCGAGGGCTGGGTGCGGATGCCCTCCGCCAGCGTCCTGGCTGCCGACTGGTAACCCGGGAAGCCCAGGATCTCGGCCATCTCGCTCCGCAGCATCCCTACGCCGTCCACGTCTTCCGGCACCTCGCTGGTCAGGAAGTGCCGGGCGGCGCCCACGGCGGCCAGGCGGGTTCCGTTGACCGTCGGTTCGGGCCGGGCGGTGATCACCAGCTGGGGCACCCCGGCGACTGCGGCGGTCATGCTCGTGCCAGCGCCGCCGTGGTGGACGACGAGGTCGCATCCGGACAGGAACAGGTGCAGTGGCAGCCCGGTGGCGACCCGCACGCGCTCGTGTCCGAGGACGGGCTGCAGACTTCCGGCGGTCTGTTCGGTCACCGCGACCACCACCTCGTCCGCGATGCTGGTGGCCGCCTGCACGCACTGGCTGATCAGCCCTGCCACGGCATTCCCCCGCAGCGCCGTGGATGTGGCACCCCAGGTGACACAAACCCGGGTTCCGCGCCGGGGGGCGAGCGGCCAATCCGGCAGGCTGCCTGGGCCGTTGTAGGGGACATACCGCATCTGACGGCAGGTGGAGCCGATCGGGTAGCGGGTCCCAGGCGCGCAGGGATCGATCCAGGCCGTGGGTTCTGCACGCAACGGTGCACCGACGCGTTCGTGGAGTGCAGCGTATTCCGGCAGCGGTTCTGACCCGAGTCGGCGCATCTGGATTCGCTGGGGTCCCGGAGTGCCCCACAGATGACTGACGTTGGGGACGCCGAGAGCCGCCGCAACCACGGGCCCGGCGAGCGTGACAGCGTCATGGACGACCAGGTCGGGGCGCCAGGACCGCGCGAAATCCAGCAGGTCGTCGCACATGGCGGATGCCATGACCGTCTGCATCCGGCCCAGGCTCTCGATCATCGCGAAGTGGTCGTCGCCGAGCCGTTCGGGATGCATCGGCCAGTCCTGGGGCCAGCGCTGCTGGACGTGCCAGGCGGCCCTGCTGCGGTCGTTGGACAGACCGGCGAGGTCGACGTCCCGCCCCACCGATACGGCAGGCAGGCCCGAGGCAGCGATGACGGGGGCCAGACCCGGGGTACTGGCGACCCGCACCTCGTGTCCCGCGGCGATGCACGCCTGTTCGAGCGGGATCATCGGGAAGTGGTGCGAATGCCAGGGAAAAGTGGTGAACAGAATGCGCATCAGCACCGCTCCTCTTCGGTCGGCTGTGGGTTGGTGTCTCTGGAGCGGCCATCGGCGCCGGGTGTGCCGGGCACGGGGTTCACTCTTCGCTGTGCACGACGAGGTCGCCGAGGGCAGCGTCAATCTGCTGCATCAGGCCGGGGTCCAGTCGCGTGCCGGCCGCTGCCGCGTTGTGACGGACCTGTTCCGGGGAGGAAGCCCCGATAACGGCGCCCGCGACGCTGGACCGCTGCAGCACCCATGCGGTGGCGAGCTGGGCCATGCTCAAGTCGGCGTCCGCGGCCAGCGGGGCCAGTTGCTGGATGCGTGTCAGTGCCTCGTCACCCAGCCAGCGCTGCATAAGCGGGCCGCGGCCGCCTTTCAGCTGAGTGGCCCTGGAGTTGGCCGGCGGTTCAACGCCCTGAAGATACTTTCCGGTGAGCACGCCCTGTTCGAGGATGAAATAGGCGAGCTGGCTGATACCGAGGTCGTCACATGCCTTGAACACATCTGATTCCGGTACGCGCCACAGCATGGAGTAACGGGGCATGTGGCAGACGAGGGGCACCCCGAGCTGTGCAGCCAGGTCGGCCGCCGCCGTGATGCGGTCTACCGGCCACTCGGACATGCCGACGTAAAGGACTTTCCCGGCCCTGACGAGGTCGGAGAAGGCCCACATCACCTCCTCCAGGGGGGTGTCGGGGTCGTAGCGGTGCGCCGTGTAGATGTCGATGTGGTCGACACGCAGCCGGCGCAGCGACCCGTCCACCGATTCCATGATGTGTTTGCGGGACAGGCCACGCCCGTTGGGACCGTGTCCGGTGGGCATGCCCACTTTCGTGGACAGCACCAGGTCTTCTCGTGGCTCCCCGGCCAGGGCGCGGCCGAGAAGGGTCTCGGACCGGAACATCCCGTAGATGTCGGCGGTGTCGAATGTCGTCACCCCGACGTTCCTGGCTTCTCTGATACAGGCGATGACGGTCTCGTCGGGGGTGTCGTCCTGGGGATACAGGAGATTGCCGTACGCGATCTCACTCACGGAAAGGCCGCTGCGGCCAAGTGCTCGGAACTCCACGGCGACAAGCCTGTGACGGCCGGTTCGAGGTCCGCTTGAGGAACTGTCGAGGCTGTCGGTGGTAAGGGCGGTGCGACGGTCGTCTTCAGCCGCTGCGCAGGCCTCGAGCCCGGCTCAATTCCTGCTGCCGAACCTGAGGGCGCCTGTCCGATGCCCCCTTCCATCAACGCGACGGAGACCCCATGTTCCAGGCACTTGTGAGCCCACCCCGGTCGGAGGGGACCACCGACGACCTGGACCGTCGGCGATTTGTCGAGTCCGCCGCCGTCACGGAGGGGCAAAGCCTGTCCACAAAGGCCTTCTGGGAATGGTTCGACCTGCGCCGTGCGGCTGTTCAAATGGATGTACGGCTCATACCCCTCGCCGGCCTCAGGCAATGGGGCTTCCAGCCCGGCACCGGGAACCTGGTGCACGAGAGCGGTCGTTTCTTCTCCGTCGAAGGCCTGCGCACCCGGCTGGGCGGCGCAGAACCCCGCGGTTGGGACCAGCCGATCATCCATCAGCCGGAGATCGGTTTCCTGGGCATCCTGGTTAAGGAGATCGACGGTGTGCTGCACTGCCTAATGCAGGCGAAGGCGGAGCCGGGCAACGCCAAGGGGCTCCAGCTCTCCCCCACGGTGCAGGCCACCCGCAGCAACTACACCGGAGTACACCGGGGCAGTGCTGTGCGCTACCTCGAATACTTCTCAGGACCGAAGCAGGGCCGCGTGCTGGTCGACGTGCTGCAGTCCGAGCACGGCTCATGGTTCTATCGCAAACGCAATCGCAACATGGTCGTCGAGGTGACCGACGACGTTCCGCAGCACGAGGACTACTGCTGGCTGACGCTGGGCCAGGTGCGCCGTCTGTTGCAGGAGGAAGACCTCGTCAACATGGACACTCGCACCGTGCTGGCATGTATCCCCCTCGACGAGGCCGCCGACGTCATAGACGTAGGTGACGACCCCTTCCGAGCTGGCCTCGCTGCGTCCTTGTCGCCGCAGGCACCATCCGCCCACACCCTGCCGGAACTGCTGCGCTGGTACACCGCCATCAAGACGGGCACTGAACTGTCTACCGAGCGGATACCACTGGACGCCATCAGTGGATGGGCCACGGAGCCCGACGGGATCCGGCATGACTCAGGGCGTGACTTCAGCGTGGTCGCTGTGTCGGTGGAGGCGGGAAACCGTGAGGTGAGACGGTGGACGCAACCGTTGCTGCGAACCTGCGCTGAGGGCGTGATCGCCTTCCTGGCCCGGCGCATTGGCAGTGTCGTCCATGTGCTGGTGCGCGCTGGCGTCGAGCCCGGCTGCCGGGACGCGGTCGAACTCGGGCCGACCGTCCAGTTCCTGCCCGGGAGTGACGGCTCTCCGCTGACCGCCGAGCGTCCGCCGTTCCTGGATGAGGTCCTGGCCGCGACGCCGGAGCAGATCCGGTACGACGTGACGCAGTCCGAGGAGGGCGGCAGGTTCTATCGCGTCCTCAGCCGCTACATGGTGGTCGAGATCGAGCACGATGTGTCTCTGCCGGACGGCTACCGCTGGATGACCGTCGGACAACTGGGGACCCTCCTCCAGCACAGCCACTACATCAACATCCAGGCACGCAGTCTGATCGCCTGCCTGCAGTCGGTGTGGTGAGGCGGCATGAGCAAAGGTAGCCAGAATCCGGCGATCCGTCTGGGGGTCCTCGGCTGCGCCGACATCGCCGGACGCCGCGCCCTTCCCGCTGTCTCCAGGCTGCCCCAGTTCACGCTCCAGGCTGTAGCCAGCCGAGAGCCCGCCAAAGCCGAGGCGCTGGTGGAACGCTTTGGCGGCTGCCCCGTCACCGGTTACGACGCTCTGTTGGAACGCGACGACCTCGATGCGGTGTACATCCCGCTGCCCGCTGCGCTGCATGCGCCATGGGTGCGTGCCTCCCTCGACGCCGGGCTGCACGTCCTGGTCGAGAAGCCCGCCGCGCTCTCCGCCGCAGAGGCGGGTTCCCTGGCCGCGCTCGCTCGCCGTCAGGGGCGGGTACTGATGGAGAACTTCGGCTTCGTGCGGCATACACAGCAGGCGGCGGTGCGCAAGCTGCTCGACGAAGGCGCCATTGGTGAACTGCGCGGCATGTCGGCCGAGTTTGCGTTTCCTCCTCCTCCGGCGGACGACATCCGCTACCGCCCGGAACTGGGTGGAGGAGCGCTGTTCGACGCAGGTGTCTATCCCCTCCGTGCAGCGCGGATGCTGTTGGGGAACACGCTGGAGGTGGTCGGAGCGGTCCTTCGCGTCGACACGAGCCACGGGGTCGATGTCGCCGGCAGCGCCCTGCTGACGTCCCCGGCGGGGATCACCGCCCAGCTCGGCTTCGGGTTTGTCCACTCCTACCGCTGTGGCTACACGCTGTGGGGCTCGGAGGGAAGGATCAGTCTGGACCGCGCCTACAGCGCACCTGACGATCTGGCTCCCGTGCTTCGCCTGGACCGTGGCGGGCGTACCACCCGGGACCGCCTTCCCCCAGACCGGCAGTTCGACCGTATGTTCCGTGCCTTTGCCGAGGCGATTCGCGCAGGTGACACCGATTCAGGAGCGCACGACCTCCTACAGCAGGCTCAGCTCGTGGAGCGGGTGGCCGCGTCGGCGCGGCGCACCCCGCTGTGGGTCCTTCCCCGACACGGCTACGAGAAAGCCCGAACATGAACTGGACGAACAACGCACGACAGGTCACCACATGCCGCGTGTGCGGAGAGCAGGACTGGCAGCCAGTCGTCTCCTTCGGCGACCTGCCCTTGGCGGGCAGTTTCCTCGAACCGGCGCAGTCGTACGAGAACGAACCCCGCTACCCGCTCGGGGTGGTGTGCTGCCGGTCGTGCCGACTCATGAGCCTCACGCATGTGGTCGACCCCGCCATCCTGTACCGGACGTACCCCTACTCCAAGTCCGACTCCGAGATGATGAAGAAGCACATGCAACACGTGGTCGAGGTCTGCCAGGAGCGCTTCGCCGTGCAGCCGGGGAGCTTCGTGCTGGAGATCGGCAGTAACACCGGATCGCAGTTGAAGGCCTTCCAAAAGGCCAGCATGCGTACCCTCGGTATCGATCCCGCTGTCAACATCGTCGAGGTAGCCCGCCAGCGCGGCGTCGAGACTTTGCCGGACTTCTTCTCCGTGGAAACGGCCGCCACCGTCGCGGCCGAATACGGGACGCCTCGATTGATACTGGGCCGGCACGTCTTCGCGCACATCGACGATGTGACGTCCGTCCTCGAAGGCGTGCGACGCCTCCTCGGTCCGGAGAGCGTATTTGCCATCGAGGTGCCGTACGTCGTGGACATGCTGGAGCACAACGAGTTCGACACCATTTACCACGAACACCTCTCCTACTTCGGGGTGGGGACGCTCGTGACCCTCTTCGAGCGGCATGGCCTGCGGGTGATCGA
This sequence comes from Streptomyces sp. NBC_00390, assembly GCF_036057275.1. Lineage (NCBI taxonomy): Bacteria > Bacillati > Actinomycetota > Actinomycetes > Kitasatosporales > Streptomycetaceae > Streptomyces > Streptomyces sp. NBC_00390. The sequence continues at coordinate 122,140 of NZ_CP107946.1, forward strand.
CGCCGAGCGGCTGCCCGTGCACGGCGGTTCCATCCTGTTGTTCGCAGGGCTCCGTGACGGAGCATGGCCGACCAGCCCCGTGGTGGACGAGCTGATCGAGCAGGAGCGCAAGTTCGGCCTGGACGACGACGCCACGTATGAGCGGTTCGCCGAGAGCATCGAGCGGATCCGCGGGGAATTGGTCGCCCTCGTCCGCGGGCTGCGCGGCGAAGGAAAGCGGATCGTCGGGTATGGCGCGCCCGCCAAGGGCAACACGCTGTTGAACGCATGCGGGCTCGGCATCGATGAGATCGAGTTCTGCTCTGACACGACCGAGTTCAAGCAAGGCAAGGTCCTTCCCGGTACACACATCCCGGTGTGCAGCCCTCAGTACGCGGCGACGCGCGAGTTCGACTACTACCTCCTGCTCGCCTGGAACTACGGCGAGGAGATCCTGGGCAAGGAGAAGGCGTTCCTGGGCAAGGGCGGGCGCTTCATCCTTCCGCACCCCACGCCGTCGATCGTTCCGTGCGAGCCGTGAAGCCCGCCGCCGCAGGGCCTGCCCGTCACAGAAGCGTAGTGATCACCGGGGGCAGCTCCGGCATCGGCCGGGCCATCGCGCGGCTTTTCGCCGATGAAGGAGCCGACGTGCTCGTCGTCGGCAGGAACGCCGACCGGTTGTCGGAAGCCACGGCGGGCCGGCCGGGCATCCGGACACCTGCCGCCGATGTGTCGGAGCCCCATGCTCCGCAGGAGATCGTCGTCCGGGCGGTCCGGGAGTTCGGGCGCATCGACGCCCTGGTCAACAACTCGGGCATCACCCGGCCCGCCCTCCTCGGCGAGACCGACCCGGCGCAGGCCTCCCAGCCAGTGGCGACGGAGCTGGTGGGCCCTATCCTCCTGAACAGGAGGCGCTGCCACACATGGCACCCGGCGCCGTCGTCGTCAACATCACTTCCAACCACCGGGGCGGGGCTGGCCTGCCAACTCGGTCTACGGCGGCACCAAGGTGGCGCTCGACTTCCTCACCTGCACCTGGGCGCGGGAACTCGCACCCCGGCCGGCTCGACGGCCTCGACATCCTGGTCAACAACGCCGGGGTGGGCATGATCTCCCGTAAGGTCACCGCCGACGGCTTCGAGATGCAGTTCGGTACCAACCACCTCGGGCACTTCGCGCTCACCGGCCTGCCGCTGCTGCAGGCCCGCCCGGGCACCCGCGTGGTCAGGGTCACCAGCGACAACCACGCCGAGGCAGAGCTGGATTTCGCCGACCTGAACGCGGAGCGGTCCTACGGCCGCAACGTGCAGTACGCGCGCTCCAAGCTGGCCAACCTCCTGTTCACCCTGGAACTGCAGCGCCGGGCCCAGGCCGTGGGCATGCCCCTGCTCAGCCTCGCGACCAACATCGGAGTCCTGCCGCGCCCCGTCACCCTGCTGATGCGGCTCTTCCTGAAGTCGCCGGACGAGGGGGCCCTGCCCTCGCTGTACGGGGCGACCTCCGCCGAGGCGCGGGGCGGGGAGTACTACGGACCCGGTCCCAAGCGGTGCACACCGAGCGACAACGCGCTCGACGAGGCGACCGCGGCACGGCTGTGGGAGGCGTCGGAGGAACTGACCGGGTGCGGTTCACGGCCCTGTACTCCCACTGTCGCCCTGAGCCCGCCCGTATCCCATGCCTGAAAGAGGAGTTGGCGGCCACATGCCAGCGCAAGCCTGGGCCAGCCGGACGGTCGTCGTGACGGGCGGATCCGGTTTCATCGGATCGCACTTCGTCGAGGAGCTGCTGGCACGTCAGGCCCACGTGATCTGCCTATACCGGACGGACGACAGGCACATGTCTTCCTACCTGCCCGCCACCGACCGACTGTGCAGCATTCGTGTCGACCTGTGCGACGAACCCGCCCTGCGGCGGGTGTTCGAGTGGGCGCCGCGCGGAGTGGACGCGGTGGTCCACTGCGCCGCGATGTGGGGAAGCGCGGGATACCGGTACGACCATCCCGCGACCGTCTTCGAGGCCAACTTCCGGCCCGTCGCGAACGTGCTCAAGTGCGCGCAGGAACACGGCACCGCGGACGTCGTCCTGCTCGGGTCGGGCGAGGTGTACCGGTCGCCGACGACCCGTCCGCTGCGGGAGGAGGACGACTTCCGCGCGGCCGTGCAGTACACGACCGACGGGTACTACCTGGCGAAGCTCCACGAAGAAATGCTGGCGGACACCTACCGGCACGAGCACGGGATGAACGTCTTCCGGCCCCGGCTCACCGGCATCTACGGGCCCCGCGACAACTTCGCGTCGGGCGCGGACCGGGTGATCCCCACCATGCTTGCCAGGGCTGCGGCCGATCAGGAGATCGTGATCTGGGGAGACGGCAGCCAGACCCGCACCTACATGTACGTGACCGATCTCGTGCACGCGGTTCTGCAAATGGCCGAGCAGAACAAACACCACACAGTCAACGTGGGAACGCCGGAAACCGTTTCCATGCGGAAGCTGGCACATCTCATATGTGCCGCACTGGGAAAGCCGGACAGGATCACGTTCGACACCGGAAAGCCCACGGGCCGGTCGAGCCGGACCTTCGATCTCACCCGCCTCGACGGAATCATCGATTTCCAACCGTGCGGTCTCCGGGAGGGATTGGCGCAGACGGCGGACTGGTACCTGAGAAAAGTTTCCTCGCATCCATCGAATTGACTCGATTTCGTCCCGGTCGACAGTGGTGTTTAGGGGCGGGTGCCCCGATCTGTCGTCCGCACCGTTCACCAGTAGCCACCGAGAACCCTGAAGGGGGAACGCATCCATGACTGAGAAGAAGTTCACCGATCCGCGGATCGTGCCGCACGAGTCTGACCAGGAGCGTGACGTCCGCGAGCGGCTGACCAAGCTCTTCGTCGACAGCCCCATCCCGCCCAAGTACCTGATCGACAACCTGCCGGTCTACCTGCGGCGTCACCAGCTCGCCGACCTGCTGGCCATGGACGCCCTGTACCGCATGTTGCCCGAGGTCCCGGGCACCATCATGGAGTTCGGCGTGCTGCACGGCCGGCACCTCATGACGCTCACGGCACTGCGCAGCATTTACGAGCCGTACAACTCGCTGCGCCGCATCGTCGGCTTCGACACCTTCACCGGCTTCCCCGACATCGAGGACGTGGACCGGGTCAGCACCAGCGCAGCGCCCGGGCGCTTCGCGGTCCCCGACGGCGAGGTGGACCATCTGAGGGAGGTGCTCGCCGCCCACGAGGCCAGTGAGCCGTTCGGCCACACCCAGCGCTCCTTCCTCATCCAAGGGGACGTCCGGGAGACGGTCCCGAAGTACCTCGAGGAGAACCCGGAGACGGTCATCGCGATGGCCTTCTTCGACCTCGACCTCTACCAGCCCACCAAGGAACTCCTCGAGGTCATCAAGCCGTACCTGACCAAGGGCAGCATCCTCGCCTTCGACGAGCTTGCCCACCCCAAGTGGCCCGGGGAGACGGTGGCCCTGCGCGAGGTGCTCGGCCTCGACCACGCTCCGCTGCGCCAGTTGCCTGGCCGTGAGCCCCCGGTGATCTACATGAAGTGGGGCGAGTGAGGCAGGGCCCACTCTGGCGAGGCATTGAGGCCTAACTTCACGGTGACGCGCGACCGCCACACGGAATCGGGATGCCACGCGGCACCCCGGTAGCGACCTCGACCCTGCCGACGAGCCGATTGCGGTGCAGTTCACTGTCAGGCACAACTTATGGCCATCCCCAAAGAACAGGTCGGATTTGCCACCGAATTCAGGACCGAAACGAACATGAAAGGCGAAGACCACTCCGTAGCGGCTCGCCGGTGCGAGCGGAATGGTCTTGGTGGAGGCCGTCACCGGTGTCTTCCTTTCCCAACTGCGGGAGCATCTTCGATTTCTGTCAACTCCCGCTTGCTGACCAGCGCAGCGATGAGAGCCAGCGTCATAGGTGAAAATGACGCGGCTGTCGGGAGCGGGAGCCTGGACCCCGGCGCGGCTCCTTCGACCTGTCTGCCTTAGACCACGACGACCGTTAGTCACCAGTGGAGTAAACGCATGTCACAGAAGGACATCTCCAGGAAGGACCCCGACGTCCTGATCGTAGGAGGCGGCACCGCTGGCCTCTTCGTAGCCCTGTTCCTGGCCCAGGCAGGGATACGGACCCTGCTCGTCGAGCGGCATCGGGCACCACTGGCACATCCGCGGGCCATGGAGATCGGGCCCCGTACCGTGGAACTGCTGCGCACTGCCGGGCTGGCAGATGCCGTGGACGCCGAGTGCATCGACATGACCGGCGGCAAGCTGCAGACGCTATCTGCGTCGGTCCTCTCGGAAGCCGATCTGGCCGGCTTCTCCCGGCGGGTGCCTCCTCGCGCTGACGCCTTCCGCGATCTGACCTCGCAGACTTTGCGCGGAATCTGCCCTCAGGATCGGCTGGACAGGGTAGTCGCCGAGGCGGCACAGGCCGCCGGCGCGCAGCTCGCATTCGCCACCGAACTGATGTCCTTCGCGCAGGACGATGAAGGAGTGATCGCCCGGCTGGGGGGTGTGGACGGCACCTACGGCTACGAGGTCCGGGTCCGCTACCTGGTGGCCGCTGACGGCGCCCGCAGCAGTACCCGCGAGGCCCTGGGCATCGGAAACAGCGGTCCCGGCGCGCTGGGCGACCCGTTGATCAGCGTACTCTTCCAGGCGGACTTCACAGATCCGACCCGCGCCCTGCCGTTCATCGTGCGCGACAGCACCACCCCGAACGCTTCCAGCGGGCTGCAGCCGGTCGACGGAGAGGGAAAGTGGATCTACCGCTTCCACTATGCGCCCTCCGCCGGTCAGACGGCCGAGCACTTCACACCAGAGCGGTGTGCCGACCAGATCCGGGCGGCCGTGGCGCCCGGATCTAAGCTGCCCCTGCGGATCGTGAGCGTCTTGCCCTGGCAAGTGCAGGGCCTGGTCGCCGACCGCTTTCGCTCCGGTCGGGTCTTCCTCGCCGGGGATGCCGCCCACGTCTTCCCGCCGGTCGGCACGTTCGGCATAGACACGGGAGTCTCCGACGCATACAACCTCGCCTGGAAACTCGCACACGTCCTGCAGGGTAAGGCTGGCGAGGGGCTGCTGGACAGCTACGACGACGAGCGGCGGCCCACGGCCGAGCTGCTCCTGAAACAGTTGGTTCTGCGCTTGGAGGACCCCGCTCTCCCGCGGTAACTGTAGTTCTTGATCACCAAGTCGTTTGTGCTGGTCGGGTGGGATGTCGGAGTGCCTGCGGGTAGGGGAACGGCCGCCATCGCTGCTGCCACTGGCAACGCAGCGAACCACTCAGCGCCGTGACGACCAGGGTGTCGGCCCCGGCGACCACGCCGAAGGAGAGTTTCACCAGGTCGAAAAGCGTTTTGGAGCCGAGCTGTCTCTCGGCCTCCGCGGGTGCGGGGGGGGGGCAGACCAGGGTGCCGGGCTTGAGCCTCGGGTCGCCGGGACCATCCCCGCGCGCGCGGGGATGGTCCCAAGTCCACAACGGACGTGCACCAGATGGGCATCTGCTCCCCTCAGCTGCGGGGATGGTCCCGGCTCATGGGACAGCGGTACTGAGACAGGCGGCTGCTCCCTGCACCCGCGGGATGGTCCCTTTCACGAGGGGGAACGGGTCTTCCTTGGGTGCTGCTCCCCCACCCGCGGGGATGGTCCCTCATGCGTGGACACGGTGATGGACAGCTCCCGCTGTTCCCCGCACCCGCGGGGATGCTCCCGACTGGATGCGGCCGGACCCGAAGGGCGTGCTCTGCTCCCCCACCCGCGGGGATGGTCCCGTCGCCGGAGCTCGGAACGCGGCTGCTCACAGCAGCTGCGGAAGCCCGGCAACAGCGACGTACTGCTGATCGGCGGTACGCCAGTGAATGTCGCAGCGTCTGCTTCGTGCGCACGCGCTCAGATGCACGAAGGTGCGGGTCACCGGAAGCTGTGCGATCGCGATCGGGGCCGAGTTCTCTGATAGATCAGGAGGACACTATCTCGTTCGTGCGCTTCCCTTGGGAACGAGGAGTCTTCTCGCCCACGCGGCGCGGCCTGATGGTCCGGGGGTCGACCGCTTCGCCGGGTGCGCCTTCCTTGTAGAGGCCGTCGGGCTCGTTGGGCCGGTCATGGGGTAGAAGGAAAAAGGTGCGACGCTGGAATAGGCCGCTGTCTGGGTTGGCCTCGGCGTCCTTGTCGAGCTCCGCGTAACCGACCATGCGTCCGTCACGGGCGTAGCGGGGCTTCCCGCTACGGCGGGCGCTTTTGTCAAGCGCCTGACGGACGTAGTCGAGGGTATCGAGGTCTTCCAGCCACACCACGTTTGCCTCGTGTGTGAGCTGGCTTTCGTGCAGCAGCGAGCTCATGAACGTAGCTCCTTGTTGGTGACGTGGCTGTGGGGATGGGTGGTTGTGGCGTGGGTGACGCTGCTCGGTCGAAGACAGAGGATGCGGTGGTGTGGGTCGCTTCCATGGTAGGCCGACGCCTTGTTCCGCGGCAGGATGCCTTCTCTCATGCCTGTCCACCCGTTGGTCCGTCAGGGCGGATGGTGTCGTCGTCCGGGAGTAGGGCAAGGGCGGGGTAGTACTTCTTGCCGCTGGACTTCAGCATCTCTGCGGGGGATGCCAGGCCGACCTCCTGCCGGATGCGGCCGGCGAACGCGCGGGCGGTGTCGGCCCTGATGCCTTCGGAGCTGCACCAGCCGGTGTACATGGCATAGAGCAGGCCTTGTTCGACGCGCAAGTCGCCAGTGTCCGGGCCCTGCCGGATGCAGCACTCGGACAGGAACCGGCCGATGTGGTCCTCGGTCGTCTCGTACGCCGCGGTGGCCAGGCGCACGGAGGCGGGCCCGGTGAGAGCGTCCCGGGTGGTGAGGTAGCGGATCGCCCCCTGGATGAGCCACTGCAGGATGCCGGGGCCTTCTTCCTGAACGAGTTCACCTGCCAGGTTGTCGATCTTCCGCTCGGCGGGTACGACGCGTTCGAAGGGGATGAGGCGGATACGGCGCCAGAAGGCGTGGCCGCCGGTGCCGACTTCGGGCTGGTGGTTGCCGAGCAGCCAGAGCTTGTGGGTGGGGGTAAAGCTGAAGTAGTCCTGACGCATGCGGCGGGCCTTGATTTTGTCTCCGCCGGTGAGGAGCTTGACGCGTGCCTCGTCGAACTTGTCGTTGGGCTTGAGCTCGCTGCAGACGAAGATGCGGCGGCCGTGGAGCTCGGTGAGCTCGGTGGAGTGTTCTGCGAAATTTCCCTTGTCCATCAGGAAACCGGGCGGGGCCGCGTCAGCGTAGTCGCCCATGACCTGGATCATGACGTCCAGAAGGACCGACTTGCCGTTGGCGCCCTTGCCCCACAGGAAGGGCAGGACCTGCGCGCCGACGTCACCGGTGATCGAGTACCCCAGGAGCAGGTGGAGGAAGTCGATCATTTCCTGGCCCTTGGCGTCGTCGCCGAAGGTGTCGTCCAGGAAGGCGTGCCAGCGCGGGGTGGGCATGGCCTGGGGGGCCACGTTGGTGGCGCGGGAGTGGAGGTCGCGCAGAGGATCGGATTTGCGCAGACGGCCGTTGCGTAGGTCGACGACGCCAGCGGGGGTGCATAGGGCGTAGGCGTCGCCGTCGAGGACATCGGGGTCAAGGCTGAGGGCGGGCGCGGCCTTGGCCTGATGGAGCAGGGCCTTCATTCCGCTGGTGGACATGGTTCGGCGGCGGTGCTGGGCGATCTCGCGGTCGCTGAAGATGCCGCGGGGGTCGGTGGCCGCCATCTGTTCGGCCATGTCACCGGCGGCCCAGAGGGCGGCTTTCTCGCCGCCCACCCGCTTCCACCTGAACTGGTCCCAGCAGTACCAGCCGAGGCCTTCGACGTGGCGGAACTGGTCGCTGTAGAGCTGGGCAAACAGCTTTGCGTTGCCTCGGTCGGTGAGCATGGACGGCAGTAGCGCGGGGGTGTTGCTCGCGGGGGGCGTTTGCACCTGCTGAGGAGGGACCCGGACCGGGGTGGCAGCCTCGATGTCGAGCATCTGCTGAGCGGCGGCGGCGGCGTCGAAGCGGCTGCTCTCGGCGCTACTCATGCGAGTCCTTTGGGGTGAAACGGGCGGTCGGCACCTGCGGAAAGGGCTGCGTCGATGATCGTCTCACTGCGGCGGGTCTGATGGGGACGCGCAAAGTGAGCGGCTTCTGCTAGCTCTTGGCGGGCTTCGGCCTGTTTGAGGTGGCCCGACCCGACAAGTCCGCCGGCTGTGTAAGCGGCTCGGTTGAGCTTCTCGGTGAAGCTGGTTCCTTCCGCCTGGGCAGCGCATTCACGGACAGTTTCGATGAGCGGTTGCAGGAGGGCCTGAGCGCCGCCGGCTCGGGGGCGGGGGCCTGCGCTGTTGCGCGGGCGCGGAGCCGGGACGGGAGCCGACTGTATGACGTGTCCCGTACGTGTCAGTTCGGTGGCCAGCCAGGCGGGGAGGAGTGCGGGTTCCCGTACGGACCCCAGCGGGGTGTAGACGCCGGTGGTCGTACGGGTGGCAGGGGCGACGATGTATCCGCCGTGAGCTCGTACATCGACCTGCCAGACGAGGGCCGTCTTGGGGCTGGAGCCGGTGGACGAGCGGTAGCGGACGCGTGGTTCGGGGTTCAGGTACCAGATGTGCAGCCCGCCGGACGGAGTTCGTACGCGCAAGGTCGTGTCGTCCTCTGCCGGGTTCTGCTCCTGCCGGTAGGCCGCGAGGAGAGCCAGGGTGTCGAAGCCCGAGGCGAGCCCATCGAGGTTCACCGCGTCCGGGATGGAGATGCCCGGCAACAAGCGGTTGCGGTCCGGTACATGTGCGGCGTGGGCGTCGACGTCCAGGACGACGAGATGCGCTGGCCCGCAGGACACGCCGACACCCGCGCGGGGCTCCTTGGTCCACCAGGAGTCGATCAGAGCAAGATCGGTGGTCGCGCTGTGGAAGCCGTGGCACCAGAGTCCCTGAGCATGGCAGGGGCACTGTGCGGGGTCGTGTGAGCGGGTGCGGCATGGCTCGCAGTTGGCGGGCGGGGTCTTGCGCCCAGGGGCGAGGGGGTGGACGGGCCACTGTCGGCCTGCGAGCCACCGGGCGACGTCCGCGGGTCGCGGCAGCTGCGCGACTCCGGAAGAAGCCGTGTCGGCGTGGCGCTGCACTGTCGTCGGTCCGTTCCTCTTGTCTGGCCAGGGTTGGGCCCCTCAGCTCGGCCCCTGGCATTTTGCCTGGTCAGGGGGCTTTACAGACAGAGTGAGGGACTGAAGGGACTGACTTTCCCTTATAGGGGGCTGAGCCTAGCGCAAGGGAACCCGACTCCGTGGGAGGCATGAGCACTTATTGGAAAATCAGTCCCTTCGGTCCCTCGGTCCCTCACCGGGGGCGGCGGAGACGATCGAGGGACCGAAGCCCTCCAGAGACTCTCGGTCTCTTCGGTCTCCCTTCAGTCCCTGGCGCGTTTTCCCAGGTCAGACGCTTGTTTGCTCTCATGGGAGGGACTGAAGGGACTCAACTTCCTAGTTATGAACGCACCAGAGGTATACGCAGGTCAGCCTCGTGTGCGCGTGCATACGCGCGCACGCACGCTGCTGGATACAGGCACTTACGGTCCCTTCAGTCCCTCCGGTCCCTGGCACACTGCTTTGATCTGCGACTTTGTCGAGGGACTGAAGAAGACGGGGACCGAAAGCCGCCCCGGCGGCTCTCCCGGTCCCTGATCAGGCCTTCAGTACGAGAGCACGTCCGGTGTAGGGGTCCCATCGCGGATCACCGTATGCCGCCGCTAGAGCAGGAGGTCGTCTATCGTGCCGCGGCCTCCGGTCTGGTTCTGCTAGCCCTCCAGGATGGGTGTTTGAGCAGCGCCAGGGCCTGGGCGCCGCGGGCGGTCGAAGTCGGGCAAGGTCGAACAGTGCGGGCCCGTCGACGCCGACGGCCGCCGGGTCGGCTTCGGTCCCTCCCGGGACAAGCCCCTCGACCCCAACACCGCCAAGGGCGTGAAGGCCGCGGAATGGTGCGACACGAGCTCCCTCGGGGCCCGCGCCTCGCGGTTTGAGGAATGCGACCTCCGACGCGTCCCGGTCCGGTTCGGCAAGGACGGAGAGACACAGGCGGAGACCTTCTTCTACTTCCTTCGGAAGATCTACCTCAACGACGGCGATGCCAGCTTCACCGAACGCCTCACCGTCCTTCCGGCCGAGGAGATTCCGGCCGATTTCGCGAGGATCGACCTCAAGCTCGCCGAGCACCTGTGTCAGGACCCGTGCACCCCGAATGAGCCCGAGCACGGTTCCTGGACCTCAACACCCTCCTGGACCCCCGGCGACATGCACTCGGCGTCCCTGTACACGACGTTCACGTGGGATGCCTCCGTGGCCGACAAGGAGTACCGGTTCCAGCCGGACATCAAAATCGACGCCGATATCTACGCAGCGGACGGCCAGACCCGCCCGATCCTGACCGGCTACCAGTGGAGCAAGGACTACTGGGAGGACACCCCCGACCTGGACCAGATCCGCTGCGACACCAAGATCACGAACGTCTCCGCCGGATGTGTCTTCGTCAACTCGGCCCCGACGTACATCTTCAACGGAAAGAAGTACCCGCAGGCTGCGGCGCACGCGTGGCTCATCCAGACCATGGCGCCCAATCACCCCGGCTCCAAGGGGTACAGCAAGCCCCTGTACTACATGGGCAACAAAGCACAGAACGACAGGAACCGAGGCCGCATGTGTCCCACCGGGTGGGCTGCGGCGAACGGCGATGCCAGCGCGCTGGTCGATGCGTCGGACGCGCTGAACTGTGACGAGTTCGCCTTCGCCTCCACCTACAACAGCGGTGGCATGGCCAAGAGCGAAGGCGGCCTGAACCCGGCCCTTCCCGTTCCCCCGACCACCCAGACGCCGAATGGGAAGTTCTGCGTGCAGACTTTCGCCAAGCAGTACAACTCGGCCATGCACTTGTACAACATCGACGGTACCTATGCAGAATTCGGCGACCCGACGAACGCTCCGGTGTGCGGACGCTCGGCCATGTCCGGCATTCACAATCAGGAGTCCATGGGCAACCGCTTCGCCACGTTCATGAAGGACATGCGCATTATGGACAAGGACGCCTACTGGCTCGACACCCGCATGACCACAAGAGCTGCGCCCACACGGGCGCGGCCGGTCGCCCGGCCACGCCCGTCATCTGCACGTTGACCGCGCGCTAGTGCTGTGACCGGGAAGGTTCGCCGGGTTGGTGTGGTCAGGCCGCCGTGGTGAGGGGGCGCCCGCCCGAGCGGATGCCCTTCTCGCTGCGGATTCTGGCGCGTTCACGGCGTTGGGCGGCCAGGATGTCGGGGTGTCGGGCGTTGGTGTTGCGCCAGCGCAGATAGCGGTGCAGTTCACGGGTCTGGACGGTGTGGTTCGGATGGTGGGAGTTGGCCAGGGTGAACTGCCGCAGCGGGCCGAAGTGGGCCTCGATCGGGTTCGCCCAGGACGCGTTCGTCGGGGTGAAGCACAACTCGACCTTGTTCTTCCGGGCTCACTGGCGGACCTTGCTGCCCTTGTGGGCGGACAAGTTGTCCAGGATCACGTAGATCGGGGCTGCGTCCGGTCGCGCGGCCCGGATGGACTTCAACGCGGCCAGGGACTGGGCAGCGCCCTTGTGGCGGCGGTTGACGCCCCACAGGGTGTCGTTGCCGACCGAGTAGCAGCCGTGGAAGTAGGTGACCCCATGGGTGCGGTGATAGGTCGCCGGCACCCGGTCCGGACGACCCTGCTTGGCCCAGCAGGAGCCGCCGGTCGGACGGATCCCGAGGGGCCCGAACTCGTCGAACGCGAAGACCCGGTCCGGGAAGTGCGCCTGGACATGCTCGATCCGGTCGAGCTTGACGTCGCGCTCGGGATCGGTGGACTCCTTCCAGGTCTTGGTGCGCTGGAAGGTGATCCCGCGGCGCGCCAGCAGACAGCGCAGGGCCTCCCGGCCGATGCGGATGCCCGCCCGTGCACCTTGCGCAGGTACGCGGCGAGCTTGCGGATCGACCAGCGGGTGAAGGACTGGTCGAGCTTGCGTGGGCGGGTCGTGGCCGTCTGGACGACGAAGTTCTCGTCATCAGGACTGAGTTGGCGGGGACGGCCGCCCGCCCACCGAGGGTCCAGGCAGGCCAGACCGATCTCGTTGAAGCGGTGGATCACATCGCGCACGGTGTCCTCGTCGGCCTGCAAGAGCTGGGCGATCACCGGCACACGGTTCCCGCCGGCCGACGCCTGCAACATCATCGCGCGTCGGTAGCGCACCGAACTGGTACTGCCCCGGCGCACGATCCGTTGCAGCTGCTGCCCCTCTTGATCGGTCAGCCTGCGTACTCGGACGGGCTCTGCCACCATGCCTCCCCACACGGTTGGATACGTCGTCCTATCCAACCGTGTGGGGAGTGCCCTCGGCGCGCACTCATCACTGCGCTGATGCACTGCCTTGCCCAGCCGATATCTACTCAGCCCGAGTGGCATTCCTGGGTGATCCGTAGGACTCGTAGAAGACGTTGCGTTCCTGGGCCCGACGGCCGGGGTGGCGTCGTTCCTCTGCCGGATAGCCGACGGACATGAGCAGCGCGATGGCCAGGTCGTCGCGATCGCCGATGCCGATCGCCTTCTTCACCTTGGTCTCGTCCCAGCCATTCATCGGCGAGGTGGCAAGCCCCATCTCCGTGGCGGCAAGCATCACGTAACTGGCCGCGATCATCGCGTCCTTGACCGCGTACTCCCGCAGCAGGCCACGTTCCTCGAGGTCTGTCTGAAACGCCTGCGACGCTGCGGAGAACGTCGTGACGAATTCCTCGTTCCACGCTCCATTGCGACGGGCCCGCTCGTAGACATCACTGTGGTCGTCGCGCCAGGACAGTGGCTCGGCCACGAAGGCCAGCATGAGCGGCGCCTCCTGCGGCTGCGGCTGACCACCGGTCGCCCAGGCCAAACCCTCGCGACCTTCGTCACTGATGACTGCGACGATGGACCGGTCCTGGAGGTTCCAACTGGTGGGTGCCTCGATGGCGAGAGCGAGGAGTGCGTCGAGCGCGGCAGCAGGGATCGGGTCGGGACGGTAGTGGCGGACGGTTCGGCGGGTGCGGATGGCTTCGGCGACAGACATGGTGTGAGGCGTCATGTCACTCACTATCGGAGAGTGGCTCTCCATCAGGAAGAGGGCACTAATTAGTGCGTTACTCTCCTACCGTGAAGACCTTCGTAGAGCCCTCCGGGCTGCCGGCCGACGCCTTCTCGGTGAAGTGCCCGACCCGGCAGGTGCTCGACCACATCGCAGGCAAGTGGACGGTCCTCGTCGTGGACGCCCTCCTCGCGGGCACCATGCGATACACCGACCTGAGCCGACGTATCGAGGGCGTCTCACAGAAGATGCTCACCCAGACCCTGCGCAGTCTCGAAGCCGACGGGTTCGTCACCCGCACCGTCTACCCCACCATCCCGCCCCGGGTCGACTACAACCTCACACCGCTCGGCCGCAGCCTGGCCGAGCCCATCACTGCGCTCCGGCAGTGGACGGAAAACCACATCAACGAGATCGAACAAGCCCGCAGCCGAACACACCCTGACCCGCCTTTAGTTGCTGCACCATGCGCAGCCATCTCGCCCATCAAACCCGGCGAACCTTCCCGGTCACAGCACTAGCGGCCACCCGCTGAACCGGTAGGGGCGCTCGCAGTGAGCGCCCCTACCGGTTCACCCGGTGGCTACACCGAGGGGAAAATGGCCAGGGGGAGATCGCCAGCCTCGACCGTAGCCTGGTCGATCGACAGGCCCGCGTACTTACCGACGGCGGTGAACACCGCCGTCGGTAGCCCGTCCACGTGCTCCTCGAAGTACAGTGCCACCTCGTCCTCGGTGGCCTCATGCACGGAGGGGAACACGGCGCCCGCCGCCTGCAGGGCCGCGTCCAGCGCAGATGAGCGCCCCGTGTCCTCGGCGAACTCGGCCTGCCACACCCGGCCGTCACCCGGCGCGTGGAGTATCAGCTTCGGGGGATCCCAGCTGTTCATTGTCAGGCAGACGACCTCTTCACCCGTGCGAGGCTGCATTGCCGCTACCCTCCGGTAGCCCGCGTACCAGGTCGCCATGCCCCCGTCCTCCAGCACATACAGCCATTCCCCGTAGGTGCCGTACATCGCACGGCTGGCATGGTTCAGATCAATGCGGGGAGGCGCAGCCACCGCGCCGCGGTCTTTATACAGCTCACGACGCCTGAGCTGTGCGCGGTCCGCACCAAGACGGACCAGGAACTCCTCCACCTCCGCACCACGGACGGCTGTCAGCGAAGTGTTGCCCCGCATACCAGGCACGCCGTTCTTCGCGTCCTCGTTGCTGTGTTCACCGATCCAGGCAATTCCATCAGACATGCCGATCACATTAACCACCAGGAGGCTTGCCATGGCCCTGTCGCGACATGGTTTGAGCCGCCCTGCCACGGAACCAACCTCACGCTGACGCGTGGTGAAGAACTAGAACGGCGACACAGCGGGGCCTCCCCCTGAGTGGGGGACACGCTGATACTGGATCTGCTTGATCCGGAGGAAGCGAGAAGACCGCCGATGGCGATGAAGGACTACTCGGACGAGTTCAAGGCTGATGCCGTGGGCCTGTACGCGTCCACACCCGGGGCGACCTACAAGAGCATCGCCGCCGACCTGGGCGTCAACCGGGCCACCCTGCGCGAGTGGGTGCTGCGGGACCGCGAACGCCGTGGCATCACCGCCGCTGCTGCGAAGCCGGACGCCCAACCTCGGGAGGCGGCGCCATCCGCCGATCCGAACGAGCGGGTCCGGCAGCTGGAGGCGCGGGTGGCAGAACTCGAGGCGAGTGAGCGCAAGCTCGCCACCGAGCGGGACATCCTCCGCAAGGCGGCCAAGTATTTCGCCGGAGAGACGAACTGGTGAGGGGCCGCTTCCAGTTCGTTGACGACCACCGGGACATCTACGAGGTGAAGCGGCTCTGCCACGTCCTGGACGTGAACCGATCCAGCTACTACAAGTGGCTCGCCGGCGCCGAGGCCCGGGCCGCCCGGCAGCACAAGGACCGGATCCTGGCCGAGGAGATCCGCGAGGTCCACGGCGAGTCCGGCGGCGCCTACGGCTCCCCGCGAGTGACCGCCGAGCTCCGCGAGAAAGGGCGGCGGGTCAACGAAAAGCGGGTCGCCCGGATCATGCGGACGTTCTCCATCACCGGCATCCGCCTGCGCAGACGCGTGCGCACCACCGTCCCGGACCCGGCAGCCTCACCGGTTCCAGATCTGTTCCAGCGGGACTTCACCGCCACCGAGCCGGGGCGGAAGTACATGGGCGACATCACGTATCTCGCGCTCGCAGGCGGGGAGTTCCTCTACCTTGCGACCGTGCTGGACTGCTTCAGCCGCAAGGTCGTCGGCTGGTCCATCGCCGACCACATGCGCACCGACCTGGTCGCCGACGCACTGCGGATGGCAGCCTCGACCCGAGGCGGCCTGGACGGCGCCGTGTTCCACTCCGACCACGGGGCCCAATACGGATCCCGGGCCTTCGCAGGCCTCTGCGACCACCTCGGGGTCACCCGGTCGATGGGCGCAGTCGGCACCAGCGCCGACAACGCGGCCTGCGAAAGCTTCCACGCGTCCCTGAAACGCGAGACCCTCCAGGGCACCCACGACTACGGCGACGCCGACACCTGCCGCAGGACCGTCTTCGCCTGGCTAACCCGCTACAACACCCGCCGCCGACACTCCGCCAACGGCCACCTCAGCCCCAACGAATACGAACACCGACACCACACCGCTACACTCACGCTCGCCGCGTGATCAATAACCGCGTGCCCACCTTCACGGGGGAAGGCCCAGCGTCGGTGATGCGATTGCGCTGCAGCGGAGTTCCCGCAGCAGGCACCATCCCTTGAGGGTGGGCTTGACCCAAGGCCGCTCCTCAGCCGTCCCGGGCCTACCACGTCGACGCAGCCGAGAGGAGCGCAGCGCTCTCCCTCGTAGGATCTACGCTCCGGGCAATAGACCGCTCACACCAGGTCAGAGGGCCTATGCATGTGTCTGGGGACCCATCCTGAGTCATGTGCGACAGAACCACAGCTTGGTGATTCACAGACTGTGAATCGCCTGCGATGGAGAATCATCGGCATGCACACGAGGCGACGCAAGGTTTCGAGCCCCGCTTCCCCATTGGCCAAAGCTCCTACGCGCGTGGGATCTCTTGACACGGCAGCAATCGTGGGCGAGTTGCGGGAGATGTACGAGCAAGCCGGCTCCGCGGACGGGATGCCTGCAGACACGGAGCTCTACAGCGCGCTGATCTGGGCCGAGAAGAACGTCGAGGTCCTGGATGCGGCCACCGACGAAGTGCGGCGAGCCGCCGCGCTCAAGCGGGTTTGGCTGTGGCAGTACCTTCGCGAGCAAATTGACCGGCACCAACTGCAAGCAGTGGACCACGCACGCAGCGCTGGCGCTGAGTGGACGCAGCTGACGAGTCCCCTCGCAGTCGGTGCCGCGAGCGCCGCGTACAACAAGACCCAGCGCATGCGAACCTCAACGCTCACCGATGGCTCGCCCGAGGGCAAGCCTGTGCGGCGAACACCGGAAGCTGTTGCTCAGGCCCAACGCCGGATTGCAGCAGCCGCGCGAGCTCAGCGCCGGCGCGAGGACGAGGCCCGCAGGCGGCACGTCCTCACAGAACGCATCGCCCGTCAGCTCCTGGAGCACCGCACGGCCCTTGTACAGGACGCAGAAGTCACCGACTGGCTTGACGAAGTCGCAGCCGTCCTCGTCGACTGCCGCACTCCAACCCAGCAGGTCAGTCTCGCTACCTACGTCGCCGCCACCGTGCGCGCCCTCAAACAGGTCGAGCAGCGCACCGCTCGATCAGCAGCAGCGACTGCGGAGGCGGGGTTGGCCCTTGCGGCGGCCATGGCGCTCCAGGATGAGGCCTGAGTCCGCCACAATGCGCGGTAACACGGCGTCACTGTTTTTCATGACGACGGAAACGACCTCTCCACGCTTCTACGTCGACGCGCCGAGTACTTGGAAGGCAGCGTCTTCGCCACCCTCCTCCCCCAGGAGCGCCGCGAGCTGCGGGCTGCATGGAGGGGCCGATATGCCATGGCATGCAGCTAGATTCCTCGGCAGTGACTCGGCGTCCAGCCCGGCCACCGGCCTCGTTTATTACGACGTAATACCGACAGCCTGCTGGTGTCCCGCGCAGCTACAGAACCTGGATGTCAGCTGTCAGGACGCGCCTGGCGCAGTCTTGCCGTCATCAGACGCGTCCGATCCACGCCCTACCCTCAGATTTTTCCCTTGAGAGCACGACTGAGAGATTGTGTGCAGCGCTGGGATGGCCTGCTTCTGCGGCCATCCGAAGCAAGGCCACTGCTTCTTCTGTCCTGCCTGCCTCTGCAAGGACTACACCGAGGTTGAGTGCAGCATCGGTGTCCCCAGCATCCGCGGCCCGTCGGAATATCTCTTCGGCTTCCTCTGCTCGACCAGCTTCCATCAGCAGGTTGCCCAGACCGAGCAAGGCACCACCGTGGCCTGCCTCGACAGCGCCGCGGTACATCTCCTCCGCTTCGGCTGTCCGCCCAGCCAGCTCAAGGATGTGTGCAAGACCGAGAGCAGCGTCGTCGTGGTCGCTGGTAGCCAGGGCATCGCGGAAGTGGGCTTCCGCCTCCTCGAGCTTGCCGCTTGCCACGAGTTGATCAAAGAAGTTGGAGAACTGCCTGGTGCGGACAGCGTTGAGCGAGACGCGGTGCACCGGGTCGGCTTCATCCTCTCCTCCGGTTTCGAGCAGTAGTCGACCGAGTTGGTAGGCGGCGTCGGTGATGCCGTGCTGGAGGGCGTGCCGATACATCGCTTCGGCCTCCGAGGTCCGTCCCGATTGGGCGAAGAGGAGCCCGAGGTTGAAAGCGGCGTCGTCATAGCCTGCGTCCAGCGCGCACCGCAGCATCACTTCAGCTTCTTCAAAGCGCCCACTGGTGGCCAGCAAAGCACCGAGGTTGGCCGCTGCCTTGGTGTCCCCCGCGTCGAGAGCCCATCGGTAGATCTCTTCGGCTTCTTCAGGGCGCCCGGATCGCAGCAGCAGTGTGCCGAGGTTCACCGCAGCGCTGGAGTGCCCGGCATTGGCGGCCCAGCGAAAGACTGCTTCGGCTTCTTCTACCCGTCCGGCCTGATTCAGAAGGACACCGAGAGACTCCGCCGCCTGCGCGTCGCCGGCCCTATGGGCGATCCGGTACATGCGCTCTGCCTCGTCGTTGCGGCCTGCCTCACTGAGGAGAAACCCCATCGTCAATGCGGCGGCAGTGTCACCACTTTCTGCTGCACGGCGGCAGAGGGCCTCCGCTTCGCTCAGGCGCCCGGTCTCGGCGAGCAGGACAGCCAGCTGGGGAGCCACCTTGGCGTGTCCGGCAGCAAATGCCGTGCGATACATCGCTTCCGCCTCGTCGGTACGCCCCACGCTGGTGAGCAGCATTCCGAGGTTCTTGGCGGCGCCGCTGTGTCCGGCCGTGTACGCCTTCCGGTAGGCCTGTTCAGCCTCCTCGTCGTGTCCCACCTCGCTCAAAAGCACACCCAGGTTGAACAGGCTCCTTACGTGTCCGTCCTCAACGGCCCTGCGAAGCACGGGCTCTGCCTCGTCGTAGCGCTCCGCCTGCAGGAGCATGGTTCCCAGATTCACCGCGGCACCGGTATGTCCGTCCTCAACGGCCTGTCGAAGAAACGGCTCCGCCTCGTCACGACGGTCTGCCGTGAGCAGGATGGTGCCCAGATTGAATGCGGCACCGGTATGCCCGGCCTCGATGGCCCTGCGATACGCATTCTCGGCTTCGGCGGTCCGTCCAGACTCTTCCAGGTGCAGCGCAAGGTTGAAGAGAGCCAGACGCTCGCCGGCGGCAGCGGCGCGGCGGTACATCTTCTCGGCTTCCTTGCTGTTGCCGGCCTTGGCCAGCATGACGCCGAGATTGACTGCGGCTTGCGGGTTGCCTGCCTGGGCAGCCTTGCGGAGTATCGCTTCGGCCTCGCTGAGGCGCCCGGTTTCGGCAAGGAGGGAGGCGAGGTTTGTCACGGGCATGGAGGCGTCCAAGCTCAGGGAGATCCGGAGCGTCTCTTCGGCTTCCTGGACGCGACCCAAGCTATGGAGCAAGAGGCCGAGGTTGTTCGCCGCATGGGGGTTTCCCCCGGCGACAGCCCGACGCAACCATGCCTCTGCCTCGGTCACCCGCTCTGACTGACTGAGCATATGGCCGAGGCTGAACGCCGCTCTGGTAACTCCAGCATCGGCGAGCGGGCGCCAGGCCAACTCGGCGACCTGCGTGACTCCGGACCGATACGCGTGCATACCGACGGTGTAGCGGTCGGTGTCATCCGCTGTGTCGAGCGCGGCCTGCCAGGTTTGTTCGCCAATGGGGGTGTGGGTTTGGTCGACGAGGTAGTCGAAGACTGACCAGAAATCCGGCTCGGTGGACGGCAGCAGCAGGCTGGTCACGCCGAAGCGTACGCGGGCAGCCCAGGTCAAGGCCTGCGAATGGTCTTCGGGTCGCAGCAGCGGCCCACCTGCATCGGCCAGATGGCCCTCGTGCAGCTCGGACAGAAGGTGCAGGGAGTAAGGAGGACGAAGTCCTGTACGGGACAAGTCGACAGCGGCAGCGACAAGCGCCGCTCCTCGAGGGTTCCCACCCACTCGTGATGCGTGGCGCCACTCACGCCAGAGCGCTGGACCGGCGGCAAGGTACTCCGCGACCCCGTAGGACTCATGGTGGACGAGTGCCTCTGTGATCCGCTCGTCACTGCACTGGGCAGCCCGCTCGAGCTCGGTGGGGCTCCATAACCGGTTCAGTTCGACCGGCTCGACCTGATTCAGCACACGGGCTCCGATAGCTGCCATCTGCTGAGCTGCTACATCGGTGAGGCCGTCGGAACCCCCGTACGGTCTGAAAGCCTGATACTGCTGCAGACGCATCGTGGCCATCACAGGAATGCGCAGGCGCACCAGCTCGGCCAGCAGCCCAGGTTCTAGACCATCGAGACCGAGATAGTTCTCCAAATCGTCGAGCCAGATCACGCACCGCACCTGGAGGCCGACCACCACCTCCAACGCTGCCGGCAGGTCACTCCCCCGCAGCGGCGACAAGACGCGGTGCTCAGGCAGCACGTCACGGACGGCTTCGAACGCGGCCCGCGTCTTGCCCGCTGTGGAGTCCCCGACGACGAGCACCATCCCGCCCTCCTCGGCGGCAGCGGCGAGTTGGCGGCGCAAGACCTGGTCGACATCCCGTGGCACGTAGACAGGGACAGCACCGCCATCTTCGCCTGGCCGGGCCCGGTGGGCGCCTGCGGCCAGTGCCTCCCAGCGCGCGGCACATGGCCATCGTTCGGGGTGCTGCAGATATGCCGGCACCTTGGCCGCGCCCGTGGTGATGGTGATGGGTGCGTGAAAGTCCCGACCCGTGATGACAACATCTTGCCGGCCGCCAGAGATGTAGCTGTGCACGTCACCGGTTCCGCTGGTCACCTCGCTACTCCTGTCGCGGCGAGGGTTGTTCCCCTGTGCTGGGTGGAGGCATGGGAAGGCCAATGGTGAAAGGGCCGGAGAAGTCGCGTCCGGTGATGACCGCGTTCTGCTGGCCGCCGGAGATGCTGGTGTGCACGCTCCCCTGACCAACTTGCGCGATTGCTGCGGCAGCGTCCTGCCTCCAAGCAGCGAGGGCCTGAGCGAAGGATGGATCCTCAGCGGCTCGAGCCGTGAGGGCGGTGATCAGTGCCTGGGCTCGCTCCTCATCCGGGGCTTGCCTCAAGGCGATGAGGAGTTGCGGTTCACCGGCGTTGTCTGGTTCGTCAGACCGGTGAAACGCTCGGCGCGCAAGTTGCACCAACCCCGTCCAGGCGTGTTGCCCGGCTGCGCCTCCGGCGCCTCCGGCGAGTGCCATCAGCACAGCGACTGACACCGGCTCCATGTAACACCTCTCCCCCATGTCCACTGCGTCTCACAGTAGGCCTGGCGATGCCGAGGGCTGGGGCGTGGTGACTTCATTACGACGTAGTACTCACCAACTCCAGCGGATGGTCGCAGAACCGGAGGGCTCTCATTACGACGTAATAGGGAGCGGTGTATGCCTGATATGTACCAACCGCGGGCGAAGGCTAGTGACTTACTAACGTGCCCCTGCCGCATCTGATCTTGAATGTTAGTAAGGTATCTCCTATGACATCGCCCTCCCAAGGCGACCGGGAAAAGGTCGTCTCCAAGCTCCCAGCCGGGCTGCAGCAGGACTTGAAGATCCGTACTGCGCAGCACGGCATCGACATCCAGCACGCGGTCGAGGCGGGCATCACGGCCTGGCGCGGGCTGGGCGCAAACCTCTCCCCCATCGACACCGCCGGCGCCAAGTCCTTCTCGACCTGGCTTCCCCCCGGCCAGTGGGAAAACTTCCGCAAGGACTGCGCTGCCCGAGGCGTATCCATCGTCCAGGGCCTCACCCAGTCCGTTCAGGTGTGGCTGGACAAGAATCCCGCTCCCCACGTCCAACGGCCCGTCGTGGTCAAGCGCCGCATCGTCTGCAACCAGAAGGGCGGAGTCGGCAAGACCGCCGTCACCGCTGGCATCGGCGAAGCACTCGCCGAGGACTCCGACAGCCTCCACTCCGTGCGGATCTCCAAGCACTTCGCCGCCCTCCTCAGTGAAGACCAGGAAGACTCCCCCTTCGACTACGAAGATCTACCCGGCCTCGGTCAGCGGGTCCTGCTGGTCGACTTCGACCCGCAATGCCACCTCACCAAGCAACTCGGGCACGAGCCCCTCCCACTCGAAGGCGACAGTCTCACCAAGCACATGGCCGGCGAGGCCAAGGGCGAACTCCAAGACCTCATCGTCGAAGTCAGCGACGAACGCTTCGGAGACCGACTGCACCTCCTGCCGGCGTGCACCGACGCCTTCCTCCTCGACGTCAAACTGTCCGGCGTACGTGCACGAGAAGCTGCCCTCGAGCGCGCACTGGCACCGCTCGAGGACAACTACGACGCCATCCTGGTGGACTGCCCGCCCAGCCTCGGACTGAGCATGGACGCGGCCGCCTACTACGGCCGACGACGCCCTGACGAGGAACCCGGCAACTCAGGCGTACTGGTAGTCGTCCAGGCCGAGGACAGCTCCGCCGACGCATACGGCCTCCTCACCTCCCAGATCGAGGACCTCCGCAGCGACATGGGCCTCGAGCTCGAGTACCTCGGCATCGTCGTGAACCACTACGACGCCCGCCGCGGCTACATCGCCACCTCCTCCCTCGAGAACTGGATGTCGATAAAGGATCCACGCGTCGTCGGCGTCATCGGAGACCTCAAAGAGCAGAAGGAAGCGGTGCGAGTAAAGCGGCCACTTCTCGCCTACGCCCCCAAGTGCGACCAGGCAGTGGCCATGCGCGCACTCGCACGGGAGATCGCATGAGCAGCAAGGCATCCGCACTCGGCACGGGAAGCTCGTTCCAGGCAGCCCAGTCCATCAGCCCGCGACGGGCAGCGATCAACGCGGCCACCAAGGCCCCGACTGAAGGCGCACCGCCGCCGGTTGAACTTCCCGTCTCCTTGATCAGCTTGAACCCGGCCAACCCCAGGTCGAAGCTCGGTGACTTGACGGACCTGGCGGGCAGCATGCGTGACCATGGGCAGAAGACCGCGATCAGCATCATGTCGCGCTTCACCTACCTCGAGGCCAACCCTGACCGCGAGGAAGAACTGGAGACGGGAACCAAGTACGTCGTCATCGACGGCAACTCCCGCCTCGCTGCCGCCCGTGAGGGAGGTCTCACCACCATCAAGGTGATGCTGGACGAGGCCCTCGGCAGCAACTCCGACGAGATCCTGGAGTCAGCCCTCGTCGCGAACATTCACCGCCAGGACCTGGACCACTTGGACGAGGCCCGAGCGCTTCAGCAACTGCTCGCCGTGCACGGCACGCAGGAAGCCCTGGCCGCCCGCCTCCACCGGTCCCAGGGCTGGGTCTCCCAGCGGCTCGCCCTGCTCGGCCTGACCCCGGAGCTGAAGAAGAAGCTCGAGACGGGGGAGGAGCCTGCCGATCTGCTCCGGCTGGTCGGGCGCAAGAAGCCGGAAGAGCAGGAGCCCCACCTTCAGCAGCTGAAGGACAAGCGGGCCAAGGAGAAGATCGAAAAGCAGGCCAGGGCAGTGGAGCAGCAGCGCAGCTCCACCAAGGAGGAGCGGACCGCGGCGCCGAAGTCAGCACCGCTTCCGCAATCCAGCACGCCGGGTCCCGCTGGCAGGGCACCCGAGACCGATGACGGTTATTACGGCGTAATGAACCCGGCCGTCGACGCACCAGACGCGCAGAGCCACGGACCGACGGCGGTTCTTCCCGATCCCCGTGTGGAGCCCTTGAGCAAGCCACGGCAGATCAAGATGCCGTGGGCAGACGGCGTGGCCAGCATGGACATCATCTTCTCGAAGGTGCTCGAGCCTGAACGCCAGAGGATGATCGGCCGCTACCTGGAATTGCTGGGAGGCCCCGAGGCGTTCGTGGCCGACCTTGCAGCGGCCAGCAGCCCCGAGTACCGCCGACAGGTCGCCGAACTTATCCTGAAGGATCTGTAGCGCCTGACCTGGGCCCCGCTCTCCCTCTCGCTGGTGGGGGAGCGGGGCCGCTTTCTTTACCGGACGGGCGTCGTAACCAAACGCCAGCTACGCACTGGTCGCATCCACGGCCCGGGATTATTACGTCGTAATAGTGGGTGGCTCCCCGCGCCAGCCGCGAAGCCAGACAAACTCTGGAGGCGACACGACGCCCCACGGAGCGTCCGGTTGCAGCCCTAGCTTGCCGCGGTGACCGATCCGGAGTTCGGCCTTCTCGTCGTTCCAGCCCGCCCCTCGACAAAATCAACGAGTCCCACCGGATGCCGAGCCACACCAGGTTGGATGACACAGCGCGGACAGGGTTGATCGAATGCACTGCCTCCGCCCGAGGCACCTGTCTCGCCTTCGGAGTACTGGCACATCCAGCCGCTCGCGCCGACGACTTCGAGGACCGTCTGCCAGTCCTCCATCGAGGCCTCGGGAACAAGCACGTCCGCCAACGACCCCATCAGATCAGGGTCGAAGAAGCTCTTGACGTCATCCCACAGCAGATCAGCCACCCCGCCATCCCGCCCGCCACGCGCTCACGACGCAGACTCAATTCCCTGACCAGCACGGTCCGTCGAGGCCGCGATTATTACGCCGTAATAGCCTCGGCCCTCATGCTGAGCCGCGCTGCGGCCACAGCATTTGCACACCCCGGACCCGGACGTCCGGTGTGCGCCTGCTCCCCGCACCCGCGGGGAGCCCCCGCACCGAACGCTGCCAAAACTCCGGCCCGTACTCCTCTCCTCACCCGAGTGAGCTACTGCTCCCCGAACTCGGGGGACGGTCCCGCCGAGCACTCGGATTCGAAGTGCAGTCAAGCCCAGGGCCTGTTCGGTACGCCGGGATTTCTCCTGCTGGAGCACGAAGGTCATTGCCTCCGTACGCTGATCCCCGCAGCCGCGGGAGCCGCCCTCGATAACGCCCTCACCCTCTGCACCCTCCACTCCGCACACACGGGATGGGCTCGCCGGCCCCCAGCGCTACAGCCACGTCCCATCAGCCTGAGCCGCTGTCCTGTCGCGCCGAACGTTGAGCAGTCTCACCGAAGTGTGGTCGTCAAGGTGGGCTCCAACCTTGTCGGCCTTGTACCGCCGAGCGAACGGAACAGCGATGGCAGGCAGGCTGCCGCAGGCGCCTCACTCGCAACCGACACCCCCACACACGCTCGCACAACACATGGAACGCGAATAGCTCTTCTCGCACATCCCGCTGACGATCGGCGCGGGCTTCCTCAGCTTCGGCATGTACGGACTGCGCCGCGCCAGCGCGCTCCGTCGCACCGGTGTCACCGCAGAGGGTCGGATCGTCCGCCACGATGTCAGTCGAGGCGACGAAGGCGCCAGGTATTACCACCTGGTCTCAGCCTGGACGACCCGGGACGGCCGCGAGTGCGAGTACTCATCCAGGTTCGGCCGAGGTTCCGTCGGAGGCGCCTTCGGCGTGGGGACCCTTGTCATGGTCCGATACGATCCGGAAGATCCCCGCCGGTTTGCGATCCAGGGCTGGGACGTAGCGACGGTCGACCTGCTGTTCACCGTGTTGGGGGCGGTGTTCACAGCGGGCACCTTGGTGGTGTTGCTCGTCCGACTACTCACTCTCTGACCGCAGTCGACTCTCATTTTCCATGGCAGCAGCACGTCCGCACCAAGCGACCCGGGCCGCCACCGTTGCCGGCTTCGTGCGCGGGCCATCGTCAGTCGACCAGCCTTCGATGAGACGGAGACCCGGCGATCAGCCTTTGGTGAGACTGCTCAAGGTTCGGCGCGACAGGACAGCCGCGCACTGGGCATAACCACTGAAACACGCATTCCATTCGAAAAGCGACCCTCAGAAAGGCGCCGTACACGGCTGATCTCGGAGTCGCCGGTATGGCGCGACCTCGGTGCCCCTGACAGGCCGCCAGAGGGCCACACAGGCGATCTGCCCGGTGTCGGAACGGTGTTGAGTGCTCCGCACGAGTGACCCGCATAGAGAAGTTGGTCTCAGGGGAGGGAGCCGACCGAACTCCTGCGACGGATCGGGAACAAGAAGCCGGAGGAACAGGAGCAGCACCTGGATCGGCTGAAGCTGCAGAGGCAGAGGCCAGCCACGCCACGTACGCCACCGACGGCCCACCCACCCACGGCACAGCCCCTTGAAGCAACAGCGTCAGCTCAGGCTGTCGAGGATCATTACGACGTAATGAAGCCGGAGGACGGTCAAGTCACACGCACTGAGCGTATGGCGAGTGGTTCGCAGCAGCTGTTGATACAAGTGGCACCAGAGAGGCACCAGTTCTGTCGCGGCACAGTCCGCAGGCCCTGACGGCCAGCTCGCGAGCACATGTCACGCGAAGACCGCATCACGCTGGCCAAGCATCTGGCACAGGACTGACGGGGCAGCAGGTGCCATTGTCTCCAGGACCGCTGGACAACGGCACTCGTCATGCAAGGCTGGACCTCCAGAGGAGCCGTACCCGGTGCCTGACGCATCGTTCGCAACGGGGGAGAGGACCGTACCTGTGCAGCAGCCACGGCTGAGCCGCGCACATCGAGTACTGATCGGCGTCGTCGTCGCAGGAGCGTTGATCATCGCCGCGATCGGCTTCGCCGGATCGTACGCGGCCGTGCGCGAGCTCGCCGTCCAGAAAGGCTTCGGCGACTTCTCGTACCTCTTTCCCATTGGCATCGATGCCGGCATCTGCGTATTGCTGGCGCTGGACCTGCTGCTGACCTGGATGCGCATTCCGTTCCCGCTGCTGCGCCAGACGGCCTGGCTGCTGACCGCGGCGACGATCGCGTTCAACGGCGCTGCCGCCTGGCCCGACCCCCTGGGTGTCGGCATGCACGCTGTCATCCCGGTGCTGTTCGTGGTCGCCATCGAAGCCGCCCGGCACGCAGTCGGCCGAATAGCCGACATCACCGCCGACAAGCACATGGAAGGCGTGCGGCTCACCCGCTGGCTGCTCTCGCCGGTGCCCACGTTTCTGCTGTGGCGCCGCATGAAGCTGTGGGAGATCCGCTCCTACGAACAGGCGGTGAAGCTGGAGCAGCATCGCCTCGTTTACGAGGCGCAACTGCAGGCGCAGTACGGGCGCCGCTGGCAGCGCAAGGCGCCCGTGGAAGCACTGATGCCACTGCGGCTCGCGCGGTACGGTGTGCCGCTCGCCGAGACCGCCCCGCACGTCCTGGAAGAGGCCGGACTGACCCTGAGCACCGCCGTGACCGTGGAGCGCGCCGAGGACCACGTCGCAGCCGAACCGGCGGCCGGCGAACACCAGCGGGCGCTGGACGCCAGCCAGAGCGAACCCGCCGGGCACGAGGACCATCACATCGAGACGCAACTGCTGAATACCGAGCCAGCCACCCTGCCGCAGGAAGCTACCCGCGCCAGGCAGGCCGCTCCGGAGCCGGTGGCCGATGACCGCTCGGCCGTGGCCGACGAGACCGGCCTCCGCCCCAGCCCGGCCGAGCTCGTTGAGCGCCAGGCCGTCGCCGAACCGCACCCGTTCTTCGAGCCGTCCAACCCGCAGCCCTTCGCCGCGCCGCCGGTCCCGGTCGACGCCGAGCCATACGTCCGTGAACCGGCGCCAGCGCCGACGGCCACGGTAGTTGACGAGCACCGGGCTGGCGGGGGAGTACCGGAGCAGAAAGCCCTGGACCTGCCCTCCGCTCGGCCGGCGGAACCTGCTTCCGGCGAGCCGACCGTCTGGGAGTCCACCGTCACGGACACCAGAGCGGCGACCGCGAGGCTGCCCGAGCAGCAGACCGACGAGCCGGACCTGGACCCCATTCAGCAACAGATTGTGACCGTGGCTGAGTGGCTCGTTGAGGCGGAGGAAGCTGGAAAGAAGCTCTCCGGCGCCGAAGTCGCCCGCCGCCTCGGCCTGTCGCCGAAGACAGGACAACGGCGCGTGAGCGCCGCAGTCGAGTACCTGCAGGAGCAGCGCCAGCAGCAAGGCCGCGCGCACCTCCGGTCCGTCCGGAGCTGACCGACCCCCTTCTGGCAGTGGCCGATGACCGAACCCGGTCATCGGCCACCATCATGTCCAGGCCCGCCGGCCATGACCGGTCCCCAGGGTGCCCGATGACCGGTCCCGCCCTCGTCGGTCATCGGACATGACTGAGCCGCCGCCCATCAGCCACGCCTGCGCCGTGATCGATCTCCCCCTGCCGCCTCCCCCACTCCGCCCGCCGACAACAGGCTTCCCTCATAGACACTTGCCAAGAGTTGCATCAACCGGTCACAACAGGCTTTCCCGCCCCCGCAGCAGGCTTGCCCAATCGGTCACCCAGGGCTTACCCGGCACAAGCTGGTCTGAGGAGAGGCAGCGGCACGAGATCCGAAAGGAGACATGCCGTGCTCGACGTACAGCACCCGCCCACACCGCCGACGGGATCTTTCACCGCCTGGATTCGGAGTGGGCAGCACTGTGCGCCGACGCCGACGTTCAAGGCCCCGTGGCCTACTGGCTGGTGATCGATCGTCTGGCGACGACGCCGCTGCCGTGACCGACGGCGTGACCGATTCCTGGGTGCGCGCCCTCGGCCGCGCCCAGCTGCTCGCCACTCTCCGGCCCGGCAGCGGTCGCCTGACCGACGAGCTGACCGATGCGCCCTGCTGGGTCGTGCGGCCAGCGGCATGATGCGTCAGATCTATACGTGGAGCGGCGGTCGGGCGGCCACCATCAGGGCTAGGAGCTCTCTTTCGGATCACTTGGTGGCGGTTCGCTCTCAGGGCCTGCTGGCTCCGGCGGAACTGCTGCCTGCGAAGATGCGCTCGTGAGCTATGACCTTGCTGTGTGGGACGGCGGCCGTCCCCTCGACAACCACCACGCAGGCTCGACCTACGACGAACTCTGCGAGCGCTACCTGGAGTCGGACGATGTCGTCGTGCCTCCGGCACCCCGCATCGTGACTTACGTGAAAGCGCTCGTCGCGCGATACCCGGACGACGACCGCAGTGTCGTATGGGCCTCGCCACCGGTCCTCGCTGAGGCATCGGGCCCGATCGTGTACCTGCTCATGTCCTACGGCAAAGCTGAGGAAGTGTCCGAGTACGCAGCCTCCCTGGCTCGCGAACACGGTCTCGTCTGCTTTGACCCACAGGGAGAATGCCTCGGGCCGTGAACTGCTGGTTCTCAGCGGGCAGACCACAGGAAGATGCCCGCGATGAGGAGGCCGGCACGGTAAACCGTGGCAGCCTTCTCGTACCGGGTAGCCAGACCGCGCCACTGCTTGAGGCGATTGATGCAGCGTTCGACGGCATTGCGTTGCTTGTAGGCCTCGCGGTCGAATCCGGGCGGCGCCCGCCACCACAACCCTTGCGCTTGGGATCTGGTCGACACGCACGCCGCATCGCCGCAGATGGTCGCGGACGGCCGTCCAGCGTGAACCCGCTATCACCCTCGACAGAGTGACAGGAGAAATGGCCCCTGCTACCTACGGCAGCAGGGCATCCCAGCCGTGCAGGCGACTATTCGGATTGGGACCAGACGGGCAGGTGGTGCACCTGCGCGAGTGGCTGGTCGTGGGTCGCCTCCGCCGCCTCGCACTGGGCCATCTCCAGCACTTTGGGGCCGACCTTGTAGAACGGCACAGTGCCCACTTTGTACGAGATCACCAACCAACCGGAGCTGGTCAACTTCTTCAAGCTCCGCGAGACAGTGCCCGGGGAGATCTGAAGGAACGCAGCAACGTCCTGGGCAGTCTGACGGATCGTTTCACCCAACGGGGCCGCGGTCACGTACGACATCAGCACCCGAAAATCGGCACCTGGCAACGAGGCCGTCGCCTCCAAGAGTCCGCGTGCCAGATCACCGGTCACCGGCAGTTCGACGCGCTCCTGAGCGGGGAACGTCACGACACCTTCCTCCTCGTCCTCTTAGGCGACGCAGCCGTCGGCGCCGGTACCACAGGGTGCCTGGCTTCCTTGGTCGCCGCCACCTGAGCTGCAGCACTGCCGTCATACGCTGCCCTTGGGTTCAGTGCAAAGAACTTCACACGGCCGATCTTCTCCTTCTCCAGAAGAAGGCCACCGGCATGAAGCTGCGTGATGCACTGCTGAACCGTGTTGGGCTGCACTCCCAGAGTCTGGCTGATCTCCTTGAATGTCATTCGAAGAGGCTCGCCGCCCTCCGGCGCGTGCGCGATGTAGAAGCCAAGGATATCGCGGGCGTTCTGGTCGTACCCGCTGTCCTTGTGCCACACCTTCGCCAGAAGCGCCTTCCCAACATTGACATGGCGGCCAGGATGAGGGCGCCAGTCGTACCGTGGCGGGATGGGTGTCCTCGGTTCGCGCAGCCCCCTGAGCGCGTCGTCGCCCATCAACTCCAGCTGCACGACTTCGCCGGTCGCCACGTTTACGGCTTCTGCCTTGACAGCCGCCGCAGGCCGGCCCTGCTGCTGCATGGTCCTCCTCTCCCCCAACATCGTCCGGTTGCCTGTAAGCAACCGAAGTAGGGACACCCTACAGTTGGGTTGCCTATAGGCAACCTAACCGCGCGTGCCGCGTGTTGGGACTCTGTTCGCCTCGGCGATCGCCCACACCCGTGCCAGCAGTTGCCAACTGTCCTGGGCTCAAGTCGTCCCCATCATCGCGGGGATCCCAGTTGCGTACCGAGAAACCGGAAATCGTGTTTCCCCTCCTGCAGTTGCTATGACCCGAAGTGGAGGGGCTAGCAAGCAGTCAGGACACAAGGAGGCGCCTACGGCGCCGCAGCAACAGTGAGTTCGCCACTCAGGGCAGCCTCCACGCGGAGGTTCACGGTTGAGCCATCCTTCACTGATCACTGACCCTGGTTGCCCCTCAGCAACCCCCTACAGGCCGGGCCATTCGCTGTTGCTCAGGCTTCTCCTATCGATGGCAGTTCTAGGAAGGGGCCAGGAAGTCGGGGGCAACTGCCCACTGAGGGGCCTCAGGGCCCCGAGGGGTGCGTGGCCGACCGTTAGGGAGTCCGCGCAGGGCAGGCGGCAGTGGCTGGTCCAGCGCAGCCGAAAGGCGCTGGCGAGGGGTCCGGGGGCGAGGAGCCCCCGGTGGGGGTCCAGGGGCACCGCCCCTGGCGGGGGTTCGGGGGCTGGCCCCCGTCGCCAAGGCCGGTCCAGCGCGGCCTTGGCGCTGGCGGGGGGTCCGGGGGGCAGGCCCCCCGGGTACCGGCCCGAAGGGCTGGTGCTGTGAGGACGGTCCGCACGTCGTCAGCTGCCGTCTCCTACTGTGTTTAGAGCAGATTGGTGTTTCCGCAGGTCAGACGCCATGTGGAGTGTGTAGATGCAGCATTGGAATGTGCATTTTCCCTTCTCCGCTTGCCTATAGGCAAGCGGAGAAGGGGGCGTTTCCCCCATGGGGAGGCGCCCCCTGGAGCCCCCACTGCGCTTGCGGTGGCTCGACGAGTGCTGGCCGTGGAGACAAGGGAACGAGATTGGAATGCGCGTTTCCCTCACTCCAGTTGCCTATAGGCAACTGGAGTGAGGGAAACGCGAGTCCGGGTTGTAGCTATGCACCCGGACAAGGGGCGTCGGATGTCCGCCCCTCCTCGAGAAGGAGCGGACCTGAAATAGCGGTGTCGGTGTGGTTTACATGGCAGGCCGCACCCCGGCCGGCGGGCTCGTCGTTGCGCCCGTGGAAGGGCTGGCAGGGAGGGGTGCCCGGCTGGCGTCCGGCATGCCAGCCGTCCGGCCGTTCTTGGGCTGGCCGTCGTACTGCCGCCGTCGCGGATGGCCCGCGCGTGAGCAGACCGCGCCGCCCGGCCGTGGCCGTGGGGGAGCGGTCTGCTCACGCGATGTGGCCCAGGCCGTCACGCTGGTCAGCCCCGCGCGCAGCGTCTTGGCCGCCCGTCCGGCTGCGGGCCGGTCGCCAGGTGCACGGCCGGGCTGCAGCCAGCGCCTTGACGGCCTCCTCCACGCGGGGGTCCGGCTCCGCGCGTTCGCCCGCTGGGCAGTTCCTCGACGCGCACGGACCCGGGCCGGGACAGCCGACCGCCCACCAGCGGCGGAGCCGGAGGCGTGGCCGAGCGTCATGGCCAGTCCGTCCACCACTGGAAGAAGACCGTCAGCCAGGCCCGCAAGCAGGCCGGCTGAGACAGCAGCCCCAGCTGCGGCCTGAGGCCGCCACAGGCCGCCACAGGAATGTGGTGAGTCCTCGTCACATTCGGTGCGTTCCTTCGGACGACTACCCAGGGGGCGTGCGGTTGCGGAGCTAGCCATACCTGTGATCACGGCCCCATTCAAGGCATGTCCGGCGCGTAAATGCCGAGGTCAAAGCCTTGAATGGGGCCTTTCGCGTGGTCATGGTGATCGGCGGTTGCGCGGCTAACCCTCGCCCCACCCCAGTCCGCAGCGCACGCGGTCTGAGTCGTCCCCTCGCGAGTGCTGTCCACGTGCTCACCCAGAGACGCAAGGGACGAGTACCACCCACGATCCGCCCGCCCGAGTGCCGAAGTCCGGCACACCACCGACCCGAAGGGGGAACCATCCGTGTCCACGCTCGCTCTCCTCGTCGTTCTGCTCCTGGTCCTCGTCGCCCTGCTCGCCATGGGAGGTGACGTGGGCCCGAGCCGGGCGGCAGGCGCCCGGTGTGCCGCCGGAGGACGGCGTCGTTCCCCCTGCTCCTGCAGACTCGCTGCGCGGTCGTGTCTTCCAGGCCGATCAGGGGCTGATCGACGTGGTCAACGCGGCCCTGCTCCTGCGCAGGCCGCTTCTGATAACCGACCACCCTGGTGCGAGGAGTCGACACTGGCCCACTCCGTCGCCTACGAGCTCGGGCTGGGCCCCGTACTGCACTGGCCGATCACTTCTCGTACGACGCTGGCCGAAGGACTGTACGAATACGACGCGATCGGCCGACTTCACGAGGCCAACCTGCAGCGGACAGGCCTGGAGACCGGTACGCCTGCAGGCGACATCGGCCACTACCTCCGGCTCGGCCCGCTGGGGACCGCACTGCTGCCACGCAGCCGGCCCCGGGTGCTTCTCATAGACGAACTCGACAAGAGCTATATCGATCTGCCGAACGACCTGCTCACAGTGCTCGAGGAAGGCCGCTTCGACATCGGCGAGCTGCGCCGACTGCCGCGGCGAAGTGGTCTGCTGGGCCTTCCCATTCACCGGCATCACCTCCAACGGAGAGCGGGAGTTCCCCGCCGCCTTCGCACGCCGCTGCCTGCGTTACGACATCGAGCCACCAGACGAACAGCGCTTGGCCCACATCGTCGCCGCTCACCTGGGTGAGGAGACGCTCCAGCAGAGCGCTCCCTTGGTCGAGGCTCCTGCGGGAGCGAGAGGACGGCGGCATCGCCGCCGACCAGCTCCTCAACGCCATCCATCTGGCAAGGGGCGGCGCTGGCTCGATCTGGTCCTGGTGGTGGACACGGGACAGTCCATGGCCCTGTGGGACAGGACCACCGGCGCCCCGGCACGGGGCCCTTGACGCTGCTCCACCCCGTCGGGAACGAGTACCAACTGCCTCGAGCAGATGGAGTCCAACTTTCCCAATGCCGTGCTCGAACTGCTGCTGGCCTTGGTGATCGGCGGTTGCGTGTCTAGCCCCCGCCCCCACCACAGTCCGCAGCGCAAGCGGTCTCAGTCGTCCCCTCGCGAGTGCTGTCCACGTGCTCACCCCGAGACCCAAGGGACGAGACCGCCCACGATCCGCCCGCCCGAGTGCCGAAGTCCGGCACACCACCGACCCGAAGGGGGAACCATCCGTGTCCACGCTCGAACTGCTCGTCGTTCTGCTCCTGGTCCTCGTCGCCCTGCTCGCCATGGGAGGCCTGGCCTACCTGGCCTACCGTCACCCCAAGCTGGCGACGCCGCTGCTCGTAGCAGGCACGTTCGCCGCGGCGCTCGTCGGCGTGGTTGCAGTCATCGTCGCGCGGTGACGTGGGCCCGAGCCGGACGGCCACCCGGCAGGCCCGGCACGGGTCGATACGCGCTGACTTGCGCCTATCGCTGGGGCATCAGCACATCCGGATGGGTTCCGTCGCAGTGGCGGTACCACGGCGAGCTCAAGGTCATCGGCATCGCACTCGCCGGTCTCCTCGTGCTGCGGGTGGCGTTCGGCGGCCGCCGCGAGAAGTCCGGCACCTTCGAGTTCTCCGGCTCCGGCACCTGGAAGCAGAACTGATGCCCGCCGGACCGCAGCAGATCGTCTTCAAACGCCGCCCCGCCTTCGGCGGCCACTGGGCCGACTGCCCCGAGGCGAAGACCGGATGGCCCGCGAAGGCCATCAAGCTGTACGTCACCCCGGCCGGGGTGACGGGCACCTGCGGGCAGACCCACCGACCGCGCGGCGACGACGGGCGCAAGGCCCGGCCCGCCGAGTGCGTCTTCCAGGTCGAGCAGGTGACCAAGGAGGAGCTCCAGGCGCTCGCCGCCCCCGGCAAGACCGGCCGGGTGCGCGGCAAGCTCCCCACCGGCAAGAGCGTCGACGGGCAGATCATCTCCTTCGGCGCCCGGGCGGCCGGATCCCAGGCCGGCGGCGGCAACGCCGCCCAGGCGTTCGCCGCCGCCAAGAACGGCAAGGGCGCGGCAGCCCCCGCCGCCCCGGCCCAGGTGCCGCGCGGTGGAAGCGGCGCGATGACCGCCTTCTTCGGTGCCGTCGCTGCGACCGCCGGGGCCGTCGGCCAGGCTCGAGGGCTGTCTCGCGGGCGCGGACACCGGACAGTTTCACGTCCAGGAGGAACGCGTCGGTGCACGACGGCAAGAGGTGCAGCTGGCCGCCGAAGCGTTCGTCCGAGACCTCGGTCACAAGGT